>JAGVAB010000061.1 GCA_020060485.1 Anaerolineales bacterium | reverse complement strand
CGTTTTGGCACCATTCTCGAAAATGTGGTCATTGACCTGGCCACGCGCAAGATAGACCTGGCGGACGCAACCATCACCGAGAATACGCGTGCCTCGTACCTGTTGAGTGAATTGGAGAATCATGAACCTTCCGGCATGGGACGGCATCCCAACAATGTGATCTTCCTCACAGCAGATGCCTTTGGTGTGCTGCCGCCCATCGCTCGTCTCACCCCTGAACAGGCCATGTACCATTTTCTGTCCGGTTACACTGCCAAAGTAGCTGGCACAGAAAAGGGTGTCAAGGAACCGCAAGCCACCTTCAGCACCTGTTTCGGTGGACCGTTCATGGTGCATCACCCCATGGTATATGCCCGCCTGCTGGGAGAGAAGATCCGCCAACACCAATCGCAGTGCTGGCTGGTGAACACCGGCTGGACAGGCGGAGCCTACGGCCAGGGGCAGCGCATGAAGATCGCCCATACGCGCGCCATGGTGGACACGCTTTTGAGCGGCGGACTGAATAATGTGCCATACGAAACAGACCCGGTATTTGGCCTGCATGTTCCGCAATCCTGCCCGGGGGTGCCGGAGCAGGTCTTAAATCCACGCAACACCTGGGCAGACCCTGCTGCCTATGATGAACAGGCATACAAACTGGCCGGCATGTTCAGCGCCAACTTTGCCCAGTTTACCGGAGACGTACCGGCGGAAGTGCTTGCAGCCGGCCCGCATGAAGGTTGATTTTGCTCAAGGGGATATGATGAGTGCCATCCGCTTGAATAGGCGCATGGCAAAATTATTTTTGGGAAATATGCTTTAGCCGAACTTGCCGGTTATATAATCCTGTGTGCGATTATCCTTGGGATTGGTGTAAATCCGGGCGGTTGTATCATATTCGATTAATTTTCCCTGCAAAAAGAAAGCCACCATATCCGCCACACGGGCGGCCTGCTGGGTATTGTGTGGAGCGATGATGATAGTGTAATCCTTCTTGAGTTCTTCCAGCGAGTCCTCGATCTTTAAAGTGGATATTGGGTCCAGCGCCGAGGTCGGCTCATCCAGCATGATGATCTCCGGCTTCAGGGACAGGGTGCGCGCCAGGCACAGGCGCTGCTGCTGTCCACCAGAAAGGGAGGCTGCCGGATCATTCAGGCGGTCATCCACCTCATCCCATAGCTGCGCCAGGCGCAGGGCGCGCTCCACGGCCTCATCCAGCACCTCGCTCCGTTTTTCCCCGGCCACTTCAAGTCCATAGGAAATGTTGCGGTAAATGCTGAGCGGCAGCGGCATGGGGCGGGAAAATACGATGCCCACCTTGCGGCGCAATTCGATCACATCCACATCTGGGTCGAGCACATTCACCCCATCAATCCACACCTTGCCGGAAACAGAAGCCACATCTGCCAGATCATTCAGGCGGTTCAAAACCCGCAGAAAAGTGGACTTGCCTCCGCCAGACGGGCCGATCAGGGCGGTGATCTGGTTAGCCGAAATACGAAGGTTAATATCAAACAACGATTCGGTACCGTCGGAATATTTCAAACCCAGGTTTTCAACGATGATCTTGTCTGCCATTACCATTGCCTTCTGGCGCGTGCCCGTGAACGGATCACGGTGACGATCAGGTTCATCACAAGCACAAACACCATCAACACCATCACGGTGCCATACTGAATTTGAATGGGCATGCCAGGCACCTGGGTCGAAATGACAAACAGGTGATAGGGCAAAGCCATGGTGGCATCCAGGGGCGAATTGGGCAGCCGCGGCAGGAAGAAAGCCGCCCCGGTGAACAGAATGGGAGCTGTCTCTCCAGCAGCGCGCTCCAGCCCCAGCACCACGCCGGTCAGGATGCCTGGCAGTGCCTGGGGCAACACCAGCCGGCGGATGGTCTGCCACTTGGTAGCCCCAAGGGAAGTGCTGACGACACGAAAGGATTGGGGCACGGCGCGCAGCGCCTCCTCGGTGGTGCTGATGATCACCGGCAGGGTCATGATTGACAGGGTCAAGGACGCGGACAGGATGCTGGTGCCAAAATTGAGGAAGATGACAAACAAACCCAGACCGAAAAGCCCGTATACCACCGAAGGAATACCGGCCAGATTGATGATTGCCATCCGGATGTATCGCGTCAGTTGATTATCAGCCGCATATTCCGAAAGATAGATGGCGGCAGCCACGCCCAGGGGCACCGAAAAGATAGCCGTGCCAATCGTCAAATAAAAGGTGCCGATGATGGCCGGCCAGATGCCGCCGGCGCGCATGCCGTTCTGCGGCATGGCAGTGATGAATTCCCAACTGATGGCCGGAGCGCCCAGTGTGATGATATAGATCACCACTGCCACAATGGGAGCAACGGTCAGGAATGCTACCAGGGACAAAGCCGATACGCCAGCTTTCTCGGCTATTTTGGGGTTGAAGTACAAAAAACGTTTTTTCCCTTGCATAGCAGGCTCACGATAAAATGCGTTCGGAACGCTTCATTTGTCTGGAACTGATCTTGGAAGCAACAATGTTCACGATCAAGGTAAAAAAGAACAATACCATGGCAATCAAGAACAACACATGATAATGAGCGCTGCCCGTCGCCACTTCACCCATTTCAGAGGCGATGGTGGCCGTCATGGTACGAATAGGCATGAACAACACCCGCAACGAATCGGGCATAACAGGCGCATTGCCCGTAACCATCATGACTGTCATCGTTTCTCCAATGGTGCGCCCCAGCCCCAGCATGATAGCAGTCAAAATGCCAGAGCGGGCAGCCGGCACGGTCACCATCCAGATGGTCTGCCAGCGGGTAACGCCCAGCGCCAGCGAGCCGTGGCGATAAGTCTCCGGCACATTATTCAAAGCGTCTTCAGAAATAGAAACAATGGTAGGAATGGCAATCGCCCCCAGCAGCAGCGAGCCGGTCAGGGCCGTCAGGCCAGTTGGCAAATTGAACGTGTCACGCAGAAATGGCGAAAGCACCAGAATGCCCAGGAAACCCAGCACCACGCTGGGCAGACCAGCCAGCAGTTCCACCAGGGGTTTGAGAATTTCTTTGGCCCAACGCGGCGCGATCTCGGCGATGTAAATGGCTGTCAGCACGCCCAGTGGTACCGCCACCAGCGAAGCACCCAGGGTAACCAGCAACGAACCCAGGATCAATGGCAGGATGCCGTAATACGCCTCAATCGGATACCAGCGCGTGCTGAACAAATCTCTCAAGGGCACGTCGCTTAAAGCCGGAGTGCCCTGCGCAACCAGAAAATACAGGATCATCAACACAAACAAGATCGTCGAAAACCCGGAAAACTGGATGCCACGGGTGATCACTTTTTCAGACGTCTTGAGTCTCTTGAAGTCCATTCCGTATCCTTTTATCGCAGAACAGGCACAAAGCCTAGGTCTTTCACGATCTGCTGGCCAGCCGGTGAGAAAATGAAATCCAGATAATCTTTGATGAAACCCTGTGGCTCGCCATTGGTGTACATGTACAAATCGCGTGCCACCGGATACTGATTTTGGTTGACCGTTTCAACCGAGGGCATGATATATCCACTGGATTGGTCTCTGGCAATGGCGAGCACCTTGACTTCGTGGGTAACGTAACCCAACCCATCATAGCCAATGGCATTACGATTATCACGCACCTCGGCAATGATCCCTTCGGATGAAGGCAATAAAAGGGTATCAGCCGAGAATATGGTTTTATCATCATTGCTGCCCAGGCGAATGACCTCTTCCAGAAAATAGACATGGGTTCCCGAATTGGTCTCGCGGGAGAGGCGCACGATCGGGCGGTCTTCTCCACCCAATTCCTGCCAGTTGGACACCCGCCCGGCATAGATATCAGACACCTGCTGCAGGGTCAACTGCTGCACCGGATTATCCGGGTGGACAATGACAGCAATCGCATCCCGGGCAACAATATGTTCCACGGGGTTCACGCCATTCTTCTGGGCGGCTTTGATCTCTTCATCCTTAATAACTCTGGAAGCATTGGCAATATCGACCGTGTTGCTGATCATGGCCGATATCCCGGTGCCGCTCCCGCCGCCGGTTACAGAAATACGCACATCGGCATGATCTTCCTGATATTGTTCCGCCCAATACAGGGCCAGGTTAACCATGGTGTCAGAGCCTTTGTTTTGGATCGATAGAGAAGGGGATGAGCTGCTTTCAACGGCGCTTCGTGAACCGCACGCAGTCAATAGAATGGATAATAAAATCAAGAAAAACAACCACTGGCTTCGTTTCACCATAGGGACTAATTATAAAGGAGAATGGGTCTGTTTGTCCAATTGGCGAAAACAAGTTTTTTGAAGAACTACGATTGGCTGATGATTACAGAGTAACGTTCTGAAAACAGCCAATCCCCTATCCTGGAAGTGGCTGGACTTGATGTGGTTTGGCAATGTCCATCTGCACCTCATCGACTCCAGGGTTAACAACAACTGTCCGGCGGCGGAGGTGGCGGCCTATCTGGTCTTAAAAAACATCGTCATGCTCGCACTTGGCGGTCAACTCCACTGCCGGGATAAAAGTTTTTTCTGGTATATGTATCTCTTGAGAGATATTTTGATACATTGCAATGGCTAACAGGAAAGCGCTGATGAGTTTTAATTCATCAAGAGCAATGGTTATTATCCAATCGAATGTAACCTGAACGCCAGAGTTCACTGGATATAACAAGAGTGGGTAAAATTGTGCAACAGCGTGAATGACCAGGGCTGTTGCAATTGAAATCACGATAACACGTTTTTTATCTGTTTGCAAACGGCTGCGCGACATCCAAATGGGTGCAACCAGAGTCAGGATGGAACGGTAAACCAGTATCACAGCGCTAAAAACCCCCAGAGCCAGAGCAGAATTGGCGTACTGGTTAAAATCTTGCAACCCCATCAAGGTAGTTGGAAGAACATAGCCAACCAAAATCAGAATGGCAAAAAAGCCATGCCTGCGAGCAAAAAACACTCCTATAAAAACAAGCAGCAATAATGAAACAGTTGGATAGAGAATCCATGAAACGTACAAACTCAGCCACTTGACGATTTCAGGATCCAAATATAACTCAGGTATGCTGCGCAAAGTTTGATTAAGCTGTGCATACCCCTGCCCGCACTGGACAAACGCAACCAGCAAATATACACCCAGCCAGACCCAGAAACTGCGAAAAGCTTTTTGTTGGTAAACATACCAGAAGCCAAGCAACAGAGTAATGAGTGAAAGGGGAATGACCAAAAGCCACAAGTTATCACGAATTTGCAGGGCAATTTTCAGAATAAGATTGAGAACGGGATTGCCCGAAAAGAGTTCCGGATGCATGACAATGAATTTATATCCGATTTCCTGCACAACCCTGAAAAACAGGCCCAGTGGAATCAAACCCCAAAGTGGAAAGCGACGCGTAATGACCCAGGCAATCAACGGGGGAATGATCAGGAAGAAGGTTACCCTGTAGGTGACGAAGTAGAACCAGACTTCGCCAGTAAGGAGTTGCGCAATCTGCCCAGCCAGATAAGCCAATCCAGGCAGCACGATCAGGAACACGCCCTTCCAGGGCAGCGGCGCATTGTGGACTGGTTCCATGAGCCCCCATGACGCGCGAGGCGAGGTAACATGTTCAAGCAAAGCGGTGTATCCTAGATCAGGTAAAGTACGAAGCCAGAGCAGGATGATCCCGAACAGGCCTCTTTGTTCATAAGCAGCGTGGCATTGTGTAGTAAAGACTTGCCGCATTGAATTTGCGTAATCGTCCCGATGCTCTTTCGGATACAGGCTTAACAACGCACAATAGAGTTTTTGCGATTTTTGAATCCAGAAATGGGTAGACATGGGATTCCTTTCTATGCGTAAGCCAGGACCTGCTTTTGACGGGCAACCTTGACAGCTTGCTCCAGCCTCTGGGTTTCTGTGACAAGAGCCTTTTGCCCCATATTGCTTAAGCGGTAATATCGGCGGCGCTCATCATCCAGGGCCGGATCAGGCCGTTCTTCAGCCTCCTCAATAAAACCGGATACCAGCATACGTTTAATTGATCCGTACAGCGTGCCAGGCCCCATCTTAAGTCTTCCATTTGTCTGCGCTTCAACATCCTTCATAATCAAATAGCCATGTTTTTCACCATCAGCCAAAGCCATCAGGATGTGAAAAACTGCTGGTGTAAGTGGTTGCGGGGATAACTGTTTATCCATCGAATTTCTCCTTGAAAAAATATATCCGCCAAAGGTATATCCATAACAGATATATCTATAACGGATATAATATTCTTTAATACTGAATTTGTCAAGGGTGTTCCACAGTTTTGTCATGGCTTTCTCAAAGTTAATATTCAATTTGCTTCTTTTATTGATGGCACGAGGCCGGACGAAAGACGGTCTGTGCATCACCGGGGTTTATTCACCCCACCCCTCGAACTCCCCTCCCCGCTGCT
>JAGVAB010000037.1 GCA_020060485.1 Anaerolineales bacterium | reverse complement strand
GGGTGGGGTGAATAAACCCCGGTGATGCACAGACCGTCTTTCGTCCAGCCTTGTGCCATCAATAAAAGAAACAAATGGAAAATTAACTTTGAGAAAGCCATGACTTGTGATGCTGACTGACTTGCCAGATGTGATCCGCGGTGATACAGTTTCTGTTAGTGAAATCGTGCTCATGAATACAGGAGGTGTGCCGTGCCTTTTTTCGATCTGCCATTGGAAACGTTACTTCAATACTGTCCGCCGCGTGAGGAACCTGCGGATTTTGATGATTTCTGGCAGGCAACACTCCATGAGGCTCGCCAGCATCCGCTGCAGGCAGCGTTCAAACAGGTTGATTTTGGATTGAAAGCCATGCAGGTTTATGACCTTACCTTTAATGGGTATGCCGGACAGCCGGTTAAGGGCTGGTTCCTGCTGCCTGTGGGAGCACACCAGCCGTTGCCCTGTGTGGTGGAGTTTATTGGTTATGGTGGCGGGCGCGGTTTTCCCACCCAATGGCTGACTTTCCCTGCAGCCGGTTTTGCCACGCTGGTCATGGATACCCGCGGCCAGGGCAGCAAGTGGCGTCAGGGGGACACACCCGATCCGGAGGGCAGCTCCCCTCAGTTTCCCGGGTTCATGACCCGTGGTATTCTCGACCCGCATACCTATTATTACCGACGGGTATTCACGGATGCCGTGCGGGCTATCGAGGCGGCCCGCAGCCATCCGGCGGTTGACCCACAACGCCTGGCGCTGACCGGGGGCAGCCAGGGCGGTGGCATAACCCTGGCCGCAGCGGGTTTGGTGCCAGACGTGCAGGCAGATCTGCCGGACGTGCCTTTCCTTTGCCATTACCGCCGGGCCACGCACCTGGTGGAAACCTTACCCTACGCTGAGATCAGCGGCTTCTGCAAGATCCATCGCGATAAAGTGGAAACTGTCTTTCAAACCCTGTCCTATTTTGATGGGCTTAATTTTGCCGTTCGGGCGCGGGCTGCTGCGCTTTTCTCGGTGGGTTTAATGGATGATATCTGCCCGCCTTCGACCGTCTTTGCCGCCTACAATCATTATGCCGGGCCAAAGGATATTCGGGTGTATGAATACAACCATCACGAAGGCGGCGAAGAATACCAGATGCTGGAGAAGTTGAAATATTTGAATGCGTTGTGGGTATAAAAAAATTTCGCATAGTCGAACAACAGAAAAATGGTGATCAGAATGGTTGATGTTGGCTACTGGTTATCCTGGTTTTCGCATTGTGATCATTTCACGAAATCAAATCCATGCCCCTGCCCGAAATCGGGGAGAGGCTACATTGAAAACCATGGATTCTGGTAAATCGGCCCTTGACAGTCCAATTTAGAGCCTGTATACTGAACTTGTAATTGGGGAGTAGCGTTCCCGCCAGGGAAATAGGTTATCGTCAAGACGGAGAAAATTCTCCCGGTAACCTGTACGTCACAAACGTTTGCGAGACCAATACACTCCGGTGTGTTGGTTTTTTTGTTTTCATACAAAGAAGCCAACCACAGCTATGGCCTGTTCGATAAAGGAAAGGTGTGAAAATGAGTCAATGGTTTGCAAAGAACGTTGAGGAAGTGCTTAAGGAAAGCGGCAGCGATTTGCAGCAAGGTCTTTCCAGCACTGAGGTTGTCAAGCGCCGCGAGCAATACGGATCCAATGAGTTGGTGGATCGCGGCTCGAAGAGTCCCTGGAAGATATTGTGGGAACAACTGACCGAAACCATGGTCGTGATCCTGATTATTTCGGCCGTGGTTACCATATTTTTACGTGAATATAAAGACGCCATCGCCATTCTGGTCATCGTTGTGCTGAATTCCATTCTGGGCTTTACCCAGGAATACCGCGCTGAACAGGCCATGGCAGCCCTCAAGAAAATGGCTGTACCCAAAGTGCGGGTGCGGCGGGAGGGCAAGGTCAGCGAAATTCGGGCGCAGGAACTGGTGCCGGGAGACATCATATTTCTGGAAGCTGGCAACGTGATCCCAGCCGATGGCAGCCTGGTGGAAAATGCCAACCTGCGCGTGCAGGAATCGATCTTGACCGGAGAATCGGAACCAGTCGAAAAAAGCCTGGACGTGATCCACAAGGAAAACCCGGCCCTGGGTGACCAGCATAATCGCCTCTTCATGGGCACGTTGGTGACCTACGGGCGCGGGACTGCCGTGGTCACGGATACCGGCATGCATACTGAATTGGGCAAGATCGCCGAGATGATCCAATCGGTGGGGCAGGAAGCGACGCCCTTGCAAAAACGACTGGCGCAATTGGGCAAAACCCTGGCAATTGCAGCGTTTGCCATTGTGGTGGTGGTTTTTGGCCTGGGACTCCTGCGCGGCGAGGATCCCCGCATCATGTTTCTGACTGCCATCAGCATGGCTGTGGCAGCTATTCCGGAAGGTCTGCCGGCCGTTGTCACGATTGCCCTGGCTTTGGGCGCACAGCGCATGTTGAAACGCAATTCGCTGATCCGCAAGCTGCCAGCAGTGGAAACACTGGGTTCGGTAACCACCATCTGTTCAGACAAGACCGGCACACTTACTGAAAATCGCATGACAGTAACGCTGCTCGATGTGGCTGGCAATCGTTTGGACCTGCTGCAAAATTTAAGCGATTACAGCCCAACGGTAAGCACGGCCCAATCAACTGCTCCGGTGATCGACCAGGACAGTTCGGTGGCCATTATGCTGACCGGTGGCGCATTATGCAATGACGCGGTGCTGGAACAAACCCCAACCGGCTTTTCAGCAGTGGGCGACCCTACCGAGGGTGCCCTGGTGGTGGCAGCGGTGCGCGCCGGTTTGTGGAAGGAAAAACTGGAAAGCGCTTTGCCTCGCGTGGCAGAACAGCCTTTCGATTCAGACCGTAAACGCATGACTACAGTGCATAAAATCGAAGACCTTCAGCAGTTGCCGCCCGCATTAAGGGAGTTGATCATCTCTCCGGCGTTCCAGGCCGAAGCGCCTTATCTGGTGATCACCAAGGGTGCGGTGGACGGTTTACTGGAAGTCACCAATGGCGTCTGGGCAGATAACCACATCGTTGCCATGGATGATACCTGGCGCAAGCGAATTCTGGATGCCAACAATGACCTGGCACTCAAGGGCATGCGCGTTCTGGGTGTGGCTTTCCGGCGCTGTTCCGAGCAGGAAAGCAAACCTGCCTGCACCACCCTGGAACAGGACCTGGTGTTTGTGGGCATGTTCGCCATGATCGACCCGGCACGTTCGGAGGTTAAGGATGCGGTGGCTGTGGCCAAGGGCGCCGGCATTCGTCCGATCATGATCACGGGCGATCATCCATTGACCGCTTTGCACATTGCCAGGGAGTTGGGGATTGCCGAACACGATGAAGTGATCACCGGCACGGAACTCGTCTCGATGGAAATGGCTGAGTTGAAGATCCGGCTGAAAACCGTATCTGTCTTTGCCCGGGTTTCGCCGGAGCATAAACTGAAGATCGTTCAGGCCTTGCAGGAACAGGGACAGATCGTGGCCATGACCGGTGATGGCGTCAATGATGCCCCAGCCTTGAAAAAAGCGGACATCGGTGTGGCGATGGGCATTACTGGCACTGATGTCTCCAAGGAAGCGGCCGACATGGTACTGCTGGATGACAATTTTGCCACCATTGTTGCTGCCGTGCGGGAAGGCCGCCGCATCTACGAGAACATCCGCAAGTTTATCAAATATACGATGACATCCAACTTTGGCGAGATCATCGTCATGTTGGTCGGGCCCTTTGTCGGTCTGGGATTGCCCCTTCTGCCTTTGCAGATCTTATGGGTTAACCTGGTAACTGACGGCCTGCCCGGTCTGGCACTGACCCAGGAACCGGCCGAGCCGGATACCATGAAACGCCCGCCGCGCAACCCGCAGGAGCAAATCTTTGGACGCGGTTTGGGGATTGATGTACTCTGGATTGGCAGCTTGATGGGTGTGGTTTCCCTGCTGGTTGGCTTGTGGGCATTTTATTACCAGCATGAGGCCGCCTGGCAGACGATGGTCTTCACCACCCTGACCCTGGCGCAAATGGGCAATGCATTGGCCACCCGTTCTGAAAGCCAGACCCTTTGGCAGGCAGGGATTCTTACCAACAAGTCTTTGCTGGGAGCGGTATTGCTGACCTTTGGGCTGCAAATGGCAGTCATCTATGCGCCTTTTCTGCAGGGGATTTTCAAGACCAGCGGGCTATCCTTGCTTGAACTGGGCATCAGCCTGGGTGCCAGCGTTCTGGTTCTGCTGGTGATTGATAGTGTCAAACTGCTAAAGCACAGGTTGACTGCTGCTTAATCAGCATTTGCTGGAAAAATTAGCTGCAGATTGAAATAGCGAAGAGGTTGTTTGCTCTTCGCTATTTCAATTGCTTAACAGAACGTATGTGCTATAATTTTGATTAACGCTGTGCTGTAATTGGATATGGACTATTTCCGAGATTTTTGGTATTATTTGTATGATAATATATATAATAATTAGGATTTAGATTTTGAAACCTGTGCCTATTTCTCCTGCTCCCGGGCAGGAATCCGTTTGGAACTATCCCCGTCCGCCGCGCATTGAATTGACCGACAGACATGTTCAGGTGTTGTTTAATGGGGTCGCCATTGCCGACAGCCACAATTGTGTGCGCGTGCTGGAAACCAGCCATCCACCGGTGTATTACATCCCGCCAACTGATGTGCAGTTGCACTATCTTTCCCATTCTCTGCAGCGCACGGTGTGTGAATGGAAGGGGACTGCCCGTTATTACGACCTGCGCGTGGATGATCGGGCAGTCGAGAATGCCGCCTGGACTTATCCTGCACCCCGCCGGGGATATGAACCATTGGCTGAATACCTGGCCTTTTATCCCGTTTTGATGGATGCCTGCCTTGTGGATGGGGAAAAAGTGCAACCTCAGCCGGGTTTCTTTTATGGCGGCTGGATCACGGCTGACATTGTCGGGCCGTTCAAAGGCGAGGCAGGGTCACAATCATGGTAAACAGACTGTTCGCATTGTTCGATAATACCTGGCTGTATTTTCTTTCCCATCAGGTGGAATTTGGCGGTGCACTGCTGGATCATTTGAAACTGGTGGGGATTGCGCTGGGCGTGGCCATATTGATCTGTCTGCCCCTGGGTGTTTGGACATCGCGTTCGCGGTTTGCCACACTAACCTTGATGAACCTGATCAACGGTATGCGGGTAGTGCCCAGCCTGGCCATCCTTTTTTTGGTGGTGCCTTATCTGGGCTTGACCGCCACCTCAGCCGCAGTGGCCCTGACCGTGCTGGCCATGCCGCCTATCTTGATCAATACTGATGCTGCCTTCCGCAGTATCGACCCGGCCGTGCTGGAATCAGCGCGCGGCATGGGTATGACCCCGGGCCAGGTTTTGTGGCGGGTGGAAATCCCGCTGGCCCTTCCGGTCGTGTTGACCGGTATCCGCACTGCTGCAGTGGAGGTGATCGCCAGCGCCACCCTGGCGGCATTTGTGGGCAGCGGCGGATTGGGGATTTACATCACCCGCGGCTTCGCCATGTATGATTATGCCATACTCATGGTGGGAGCTATTCCGGTAGCTTTGTTGACCGTTCTGGCAGAGAGCTTGCTGAACCTGATGCAGCGCGCCGTGCTGCCTCCAGTTTAAGGAAAGCGGATTCTCGGGCCACGAAAGATCGTGGCTTTATTGGTCGTCAAATAACAAGGTTCAATATTATTGGTGGGTTAGATGAGTTGGCAGGATGGATTGAAGATCGTTTCATCCTGGTTTCTAAAAAAATGCATAGGTAATGGAAGGAGTTACAGAAATGAAAAATAAATCACCAAGATTAATGGGTGTTGTCTCGGTATTGCTGCTGGCAGCTGTGCTGCTCTCGGCTTGCGCCGGTGCAGCTGGTGAGAAGCGGGTCGTGGTAGGTTCCAAGGATTTCGCCGAGCAGTATATCATTGCTGAAATGTACGCCCAGGTGTTGGAAGATGCCGGTTTCAAGGTCGAACGGAAGTTGGGACTGGCAGGTACGCCGGTGGCCCAGGCTGCCCTGGTTAGCAAGGAAATTGACCTTTACCCCGAATATACCGGAACGGGTTTGTTGACTGTGCTGAAAGAATCGGTGCGCAGCGACCCGCGGGAAGTATATGAGATTGTTTCCAAGGGGTATTTGGAACAGTTCAGCCTGGTCTGGCTGGATGCCGCCCCCATGAACAATACCCAGGCACTGGCTGTGCGCCGGTCAGATTATGAAGCCGGTCTGCAATCCATCTCGGACATGGCTGCTCAAGCCAGCAATCTGGTCATGGTTGGGCCGGCCGAATTCCCCGAGCGGGAAGACGGGCTGCCAGGCATCAAGGCCAATTATGGTGATTTTGAACTGAAGGATTACAAGGCCGTAGACAAAGGCTTGCGTTACCTGGCCATTAAGGATGGTCAGGCAGATGTGGTGGTGGCTTTTGGCACCGACGGCGAGATTGCAGCTTTTGACCTGGTGGTCTTGAAAGACGACAAGGGTATGTTCCCGCCCTATCAGGTCGCCCCGGTCATTCGCAAGGAGATTCTGGATCAGTATCCTGAAATCGCTGGCAAGCTGAACGCCATCAGCGGAAAATTGTCTGATACGACCATGCAGGCCTTGAATTTTGAAGTGACTGGCAATGGACGCGAAGCTGCCGATGTGGCCAATGAGTGGTTGAAGGTCAATGGATTTCTAAAGTAAGGTCAATACATTTTGCTCAACAAGGTCATTGCATGGCAATGTCAACTGGCAGCCATGCAATGACCTGTACAACCCGCCTGAAGGAAAGAGATGACCGCCATTCGATTTGATCATGTGACCAAGATATATACCAACGCTGATGAGGCCTCTGTGGTGGATGTCAGCCTGGACGTGGATCAGGGCAGTTTTGTGGTGCTGCTGGGACCATCCGGATGCGGCAAGACCACCCTGCTCAAAATGGTCAACCGGCTGCACGAGCCGACCTCCGGCACGATCTTTATGGACGGGACTGACATTCGTCAAATCGCCCTGACCGATCTGCGCCGGCAGATCGGCTATGTCATCCAGCAGATCGGCTTGTTTCCCCACATGACGGTTGCCCGAAATGTATCCATTGTGCCGGAGCTTCTCGATTGGCCGCGCCAGAAGATTGATGCCCGCGTGGATGAATTGCTGGCATTGGTCAATCTGGAGCCGGGCATGTTTCGCGATCGATACCCGGCCCAGCTTTCTGGTGGGCAGCAGCAGCGCGTCGGGCTGGCACGGGCTTTGGCAGCCGACCCCAAAGTGATGTTGATGGATGAACCTTTTGGAGCCATCGATGCCATCAATCGCCAAAGCTTGCAGGATGAGATGCTGCATTTGCAGCGCAAATTGCGCAAGACCATTCTCTTTGTGACCCATGATGTCGACGAGGCACTCAAGCTGGCTGACAAGATCGTCATCCTGCGCGAGGGCCGCCTGGTGCAATATGGCCAGCCGTGCGATCTGTTGACCCAGCCGGCGGATGACTTCGTGCGCAGTTTGCTGAATGCCGATGACCGCATCCGACAGTTGAGCATGTTACGGGTGGGGGCGGTGATGGAACCCCTGCCGAAGCAGGGTGTTCCACAAGGAGCCCCCACTTTAAGTCCGGCAGATGAAATGCGCATTGCGCTGTCTGTTTTGTTGCAGCCCGGGGTCAGCGGGGCAGTGGTCTTGCAGCAAGGTGAGCCGGTTGGCTGGCTGAGTTTGCAGAGTGTGCAACGCACCGGTTGTAATTCCGGAGAACTGGAATGAGATTTCTGCTCAGTAATCCTGGGGATGTGGCCAAATTGTTTCTGCAGCATGTGAGTTTATCTGCAGCGGCATTGGGGATTGCCATCCTGATCGCAGTGCCTCTGGGCTTCTTGTTGTATTACCGCCGCTGGCTGACGGGACCGGTGATGGGCGTGTTGGGTGTGTTGTATACCATTCCCAGCATTGCCATGATCATTTTGCTGATCCCGTTCTTTGGCTTGAACCGCACATCAGTCATGGTGGCACTGATCATTTACTGCCAGGTCATCCTGGTACGCAATGTACTGGTTGGACTGGATGGCATTGACCCGGCCATCCTGGAGGCGGCTCGGGGCATGGGCATGGACTGGCGGCAGATCGCCTGGCGCATCCAGTTTCCCCTGGCACTGCCGGTGGTGCTGGCCGGTCTGCGCATTGCGGCCATCGCCGCCATTGCCATTTCCACCATAGGTGCCAAGTTTGGCTCCGGCGGCCTGGGCAAGCTGCTCTTTGATGGCATCAACCAGACCCGCACCGACAAGATCTTCCTTGGGGCCGTGCTGGTGGCAGCCCTGGCGTTGGGCGTAAATGGAGGGCTGCGCATCCTGGAAAATCGGGTCACCCGCCGCTGGATGGCGGGAAGAACCGCCTGAAATACTCAAATCCTTACCTGAAAAAACTGGGGGAAATCCTTCGCATGGCGCAAACCGTACGAAAAACAAGTGGCGAAAACACTGCAATCCATCCGTCTGTTCTGGATGGCCGTCAGATGGAATGACAGTCTTTGCCAGACTGTAGCAAACCCCGCGACCAAAAAACCAAACTTGTCTATTCAAGTAACGAATATCATATTTTCTGCATGACATTAAGTCCTTGAATCTGGTTTCGTGATTCGTTATCATGAAATCGTTACCGTAATCGATTACGGTAACGATTACGGAAGGGTTTCCAGACAAGGTAATGACATTCAATTCGAAAAGACCAACCATTAAAGAAGTGGCTGTCGCTGCTAAGGTTTCCACCGTAACGGTCTCGCGGGTGATCAACGGCCGCCCGGATGTTTCCAAGGAAACCCGCCAGCGTGTGCAAGATGTGATCGATGACCTGGGTTACCGGCCCAGCGCCCTGGCCCGCAGTCTGATCCAGCAGCGCAG
>JAGVAB010000038.1 GCA_020060485.1 Anaerolineales bacterium | reverse complement strand
GGGCAGCCCATTATCATCAGCATTTTGCATCTACTTTGGTCTGGATGACCTTGACCGTTTTGGAAAATCGTAAATGTCAAGCTTTCTTGAGAATGCCATTCCAATGCGCCACGGCTTTCCTAAAATAATCCCTTCCCAAAAGCGGAGAGGGCTAGGCTTGATTCTGAGGCCGCCTGATGGTCTGATCCTTCATCAGCCTGCCTGTAAATTCCGTTATAATACATCCAGCCGGGAGAGAAAGCCATGTCATGCCCGGCAAGGAACAAGATGAAACGATTTCTTCAACGCCTGGCTGCCTTTCATTTCCCCGAATACACCATCCCGCTGGCCCTGCTGGCCGTGACCGGGCTGGCCTACGGCGTGCTCATCCCCTGGCTGGGGTTTTACTGGGACGACTGGGCCTTCATTTACATCGGCAAGCAGCTCGGCAGCGAGGGACTGGCGCGTTACTTCGCCACCAATCGCCCCTTCTGGGGCATGATCTACCAGTTCACCACCGCCGTCATCGGCCCGCAGCCATGGAAATGGCAGGTGTTTGGGCTGGTATGGCGCTGGCTGGCGGCGGTTGCATTGTGGTGGCTGGTGCGTCAACTTTGGCCGCAGCGCCGCGAGGTGGCTGTGTGGACCGCCCTGCTCTTCATCGTTTTCCCGGCCTTGCGCCAGCAGCCGATTGCCATCCTCTATAGCCATTTTTTCATTGTGGTCACAGCCTTCCTGCTCTCGCTGGGCCTGATGCTCAAGGCCATGCGCGACACGCGCCGGGTCTGGCTGTGGACTGGGCTTTCGCTGCTGTTCTCGCTGGTAAATTTGCTGTGCATGGAATATTTCTTCCTGCTGGACCTGCTGCGGCCGGTGTTGCTTTGGGTGGCTGCCTCACAGGAAGGCTTGCCCTTCAGGGACGGCCTCAAAGCCGCCCTCAAACGCTGGCTGCCCTGGCTGGGGCTGTTCATTGCAGTGCTGGTGTGGCGGCAGTTCTTTTTTGAGTACCAGAATACCAACTATGAGTTTTCGCTGCTGGCGGCTTTGCAAGCCGACCCGGCAGGGGCAATTTCTGCGCTGCTTGGGCAGGTCTTCAAAGACATCTGGACAGTGACCTTTGCCGCCTGGGGTGAAGCGCTCACCTTGCCGCAGCCTGCCGTGCTGGGCAGGCGCACCACGCAGTTATATGCCCTGGTGACCCTGGCGGTTGGGGTGGGCATGGGTGTGTTCCTGATCCGCCTGCAAAAAAAACAGGACGACCCTCCCCGCTCGTTCCTGACCGGCGACCTTGCCTGGGCCTGGCAGGCCCTGCTGCTGGGTGCGCTGGGGCTGCTGGTCGCCGGCTGGCCCTTCTGGCTGACCGGCCTCAAGATCGTGCTGCGCTTCCCCAACGACCGGTTTTCGATCTCCTTCATGCTGGGCGCCAGTTTTCTGATCGCCGGTCTGCTGGGGGTTTTGCCCCTGCCGCGCTGGAGCAAGCACCTGATCCTGGCGGCGCTGGTTGGCCTGGGGGCCGGCTTCCAGTTTCAGGTGGCCAACGATTACCGCCGCGACTGGAGCGTGCAGCAATCCTTCTTCTGGCAGATGACCTGGCGCATGCCAGCCCTCAAGCCCGGCACCACCCTGGTCTCGAATGAACTGGACATCCACAATACCGACAATTCCACGGTGGCCCCGCTCAACTGGATCTACGCGCCGGATAATCACAGCGACCGGCTTGCGTATATGTATTATTACCCCACCATCCGCCTGGAGACCGGTTTGCAGAGCTTTGCCAGCGGGCAGCCCATTGAACAAAGTTACCTGGCTGCCACTTTCAACGGCAGCACCGAGCAGATCGTGCCGCTGGTATTTGACCCGCCCGGCTGCCTGCGCGTGCTGGATCCGCAACTGGAGCCGGACAATATCATGGTGCCGGCGCTGATGCGCACCGCAGCCGAAAAGTCGGATTATACGCAGATCATTCTGCCGGCAGAGGCAGGCAAAGAAGCCATCCCGCCAGCGGCCATCTTCGGCCCAGAGCCGCCGCACGGCTGGTGCTACTATTTTCAGAAGGCTGATCTGGCACGCCAGATGGGCGAGTGGGACGAGGTGGCGGCCCTGGGCGTGGAAGCCTTCCGCCTGAGTGATTATCCCAACGACCCGGCCGAACGTCTGGTCTTTGTTGAAGGTTTTGCCCACGTGGAGAATTGGCCACAGGCCCTAGACCTGACCTACACATCCTATGCCATCACGGACTTGATGCAGCCGCTGCTATGCCGCCTGTGGGCGCGCATTGATCAGGACATGCCCGACAGCCCTGGCAAACAGGAAGCCCTGGAGGAAGTGCGCGTTAATTTTGGCTGCAAGTGGGAATAGGTCAAAGCGTAGGCTGAGCCTGTCAAAGCCGAAGCGGTCTCATCATTACTTGCACCCTTCGACAAGCTCAGGGTGCGGCGTTCTTACGCAACGACAGGATAAATCTTTATGAAAAACCTGTGGGCAAAGATTAAAGCCTTTCACTTCCCGGAAACCCTTACCCCGCTGGCCATCCTGGGATTGTGCGCGGCTGCCTACGGCTTGATGATCCCCTGGATCGGCTTCTATTGGGATGACTGGCCCTTCACCTGGATCTATGATACCTTTGGTCCGGCTGGACTGACCACTTATTTCGAAACCAAGCGCCCGGTGCTGGCCTGGATCTATCAGCTCACCATGCCGCTGGTTGGTAACCTGCCCTGGAAGTGGCACATCTTCGGCCTGGCCTGGCGCTGGATCAGCGCCGCCGCTTTGTGGCTGCTGCTGCGCAAAGTGTGGCCTCAACGGCGCGAACTGGCAGTATGGGCAGCACTGCTGTTTGCCGTTTATCCCGGTTTTGACCAGACCTATATCCCCATTGCCTATGCCCATTACTTCCTCACCGAGAGCTTTTTCTTCGTCTCGCTGCTGCTGACTGTGCTGGCCGTGCGCGCCCGCCTGCGGGAAGACAGACGCCGCTTCATGCTGCTGACCGGCCTGGCCCTGGCCGCCTCGCTGGTCAACCTGATGACGACCGAGTACTTCTTCCTGCTGGATCTGGTGCGCCCGTTGCTGATCTGGGTGGTACTGGCGCAGGATGAGACCCAGGGAAAACGGAAATGGCGGCGTGCTCTGCTGCTTGGTCTGCCCTACCTGGCCTTGTTCCTGGTGCCGGTAGTGTGGCGGGTATTCTTCTTTGCATACCAGACCTACAGCTATTCGCCCGTGCTGTTGGAGCAACTGCGCGGAAACTTCTTTGGCACGCTGCGGCATCTGGCTGGCACCGTTCTGCACGACCTGTGGCTGGTCAGCGGCGGGGCCTGGGCCAAAGCCTTCAGCTTGCCGGATGCTGCCGAACTGGGGCGCGCCAACTGGCTGCGATATTGGCTGATCGTTGCGGGGGTGGCTGTGGGGATCGGCGTGTATTTGTTCAAGTTAAAAGATGGAATAAAAGAACCGGATCAGGGATTGACTGCAAACGCGGCTGGTAAGACGGGCGGCTATTTATCCAAAGCCTTGGTTGGATTCCTCCCTATGAAAGCTTTGGGCAATGTTTCGCCCCTGCAAATGCTGGGCATTGGCCTGTTCGCCATGTTGATTGCCGGCTGGCCCTACTGGGTGACCGGTCTGCCGCTGGCCCTGGCCTTCCCCAACAGCCGCTTCACCCTGTCTTTCATGCTGGGGGTCAGCCTGCTGACCGCCGCCCTGATCGGCCTGCTGCCGCGCTGGCGCTGGCTGCGAGCGGCGGCACTGGCCTTGCTGCTGGGCTTTGGTGTTGGCTTGCAATTCCTCATCGCCCTGGATTACCGTGTGGACTGGAATAACCACACGCGCATGTTCTGGCAGATGACCTGGCGCATCCCGGCCCTCGAGCCGCACACCGCCGTGATCGGCAATTACCAGCCGCCCACGCACTACAGTGACAATTCGCTCAGCGCCCCGCTGAACGCCATCTATGCCCCCGGTGATGCCTCCGAAGACATGGCCTATATGTACTACTTCCCCGAGCTGCGTGCGGAGATGGAACTGGCCAACTTTGTGCCTGGCCAGCCGATTGAACATGATTATCTGGTGGCCACCTTCCGCGGCAACACATCTCAGGCAGTGGGGCTGTATTATCATCCCCGCTTCTGCCTGCGTGTGCTGGACCCCGACCTGGACCCGCTCAATCCACTCCTGCCGGAAGATATGCGCCAGGCGGCGGCGTTGTCGTCAACCGAATGGATCAAGGTCGTCCCCGCAGACCAGGCCGCCCGCCCGCCGCAGGCCATCTTTGGGGACGAACCGGCCAGGGAAGGCTGGTGTTACGCCTTTACCCAAGCCGACCTGGCGCGCCAGCAAGGGAAATGGGCGCTGGCTGCGGCTATGATCGGCGATGCCGTGGCGTCCGGCGCCGCACCGCGCACTCCCTCCGAGTGGCTGCTGCCCATTGAGGCCGCCGCCCACGCCGGGGATTGGCAAGCTGCCCTGGACTATACCGCCCGCGCCATGACCCCCGCGTATGCGGAGCAGCCCTCCATGGCGCCGGTGGTGTGCAGATTATGGCAGCGGATAAATAAGAGTACGGCAAATAGGGAAGAGAAAGAGACTACACTGGATATAGTGGCAAATCAATGGAATTGCACCCCCTAAAATTGAATCAGAAATCCCATAATTCCAAATAACGAAAACGCCCTCCGCAAAATGCGGAGGGCGCTCGTCATCAATCCAGGCCGCGGCCGCCAAAGACAGCCGCTGAACATCACTGAGTTTTTTCTTCCGAAAACGCCAGGATGTCACCGCGCAGCGCGTCCCATTGCAATGCGTCCGCCAGACCCTGCTCGATAGGCAGTTGGGCTTCCCAGCCCAGCAGGGCTTTGGCCCAGTCGGCATTGGCATAGGAACCGGCGACATCTCCCGGGCGGCGCGGGGCTTCGCGCCTGGGCACCGGTTTGCCATACACTTTTTCAAAGGCCGTCAACAGTTCGCGCACGGTTACCCCGCGGCCAGTGCCCAGGTTAATCACCAGATAGCCGTCCGGCGGGCTGCCTGCGCGGGCAAACACGGCTGCAAAGTCCTGCACGGCCAGCACGTGCGCCTGGGCCAAATCCCAAACGTGAATATAATCACGCACGCCCGTGCCGTCGCGGGTTTCCCAGTCGCTGCCGGTGATCTCGAACGCTTCCAGGCGGCCCTGGGCGGCTTCCACCATCTTGCCCAGCACGTGCGTGGGGCGCTGCACATGAATGCCGGAACGCATTTTCGGGTCGGCGCCAATCGGGTTGAAATAGCGCAGGGCAATGCCTTGCATGCCGTAAGCCTCGCAGAAATCACGCAGGATCATTTCCATCATGTACTTGGTGCGTGAATAGGGGCTGATCGGGTTGAGGGGCGAATCTTCGGTAACCATGAAGCCCGGCACCACGTCATAGATGGCAGCCGAAGAACTGAACACCACCCGCTTGCAGCCCAGACGGTTGAGGTTGCGAAACAGCTCCAGCGATTTGCCCACGTTGTTGAGGTAATACTCATAGGGCTGGGCGGTCGATTCGGGCACCACGATCAACGCCGCACAATGGATGGCAGCCTGAATGTCGGGGTGCTCCTTGAAGATGGTTTCCAATGCAGACCGGTCGGCAATATCGGCCTGGTAAAACAGGTGCCGGCTGGTGAACTCTTTCCGTCCGGTAACCAGTGAATCAAGGATGACAGGCGTGTGACCGGCGTCTTCCAAAGCCGAACAGATGGTGCTGCCGATATAGCCTGCTCCTCCGGTGATCAAGAATTTCATGTGCAAACTCTCCTGAAGAGATTGGAATATACAAAATCCGAAAAATGGGGAATGCTCGTTCGAACCACAATGATCTTTAAGGTATTCCGGTTTCGGTTATATTGAGTCAACCGCAACAAGAATGACTTTTACAGGTACGGCTGGAAAATGCCTTTTTAATCTTTCAATATCATAGATCAGTTGCTCGCCATATGAGACACCGCTTGACATCTCTTTTTGCAAGGAATGGCATGGAACGATCTCAACGCCCACGTCAGCCTTGTTTTCGTTGAAGAAATATTGGAACTTGGCCATGTCATAAAACATAAACGCATATTTGCCGAACTGGACCTCAACGAGCACCTTGTCTTTTACAAAGTCAACTTGTTTGTATGCCCCAGATATCTCTTCCGGATAATTCGGGATTGAAATTGTATAAGTGTCTCTGATTTCATGGTAGCCAATCGCATTGAAACATTCACAAAACTGGGCATTCATATCTTTTGGGGAATAAAGCATTTTCCCCATCTTTGTTTTTTCTTTGCTCTCTTTTGTGCGTTGTGCTTTTACCTTTTCAATCGTTTGATAAATCTCTTGTTCATGTTGAGGATATCGAACTTTTAGAATTTCAGAGCCGCCAAGGTGTGAATATTCATAAACGATTTTCATTGATCTATATTCTCCCCATAAGTATTTTGTGGATCAAGCAATTGCATCTGCCCTTCCCTTCCAAAGTTAATGAATTTCGGCGGCACATATTCGGTTTCACCATTTGGGCTGTATACAGATCTCTCAATCGGCCGGACCCTCAATTTTCCTGATTCGGCAAGTTTTATTCTGTCTTTGGTGATCTCGATATATTCGGGAATAATTTCAGCACCGATTGATTTTCTTTGATGCATAAGTGCAGCAATGGCAGTTGTACCTACTCCCATAAATGGGTCAAAAACCCAATCAGAAGGGGTGGTCATGGAAAGAACAAATCGTTCTATCAACTCAACAGGGAATTGACAAGGATGGCCGGTTTTTTCAACATGATTGGCTTTGACATTGGGAATATCCCAAACATCTGAAGGGTTCTTTCCCATTGGATTACCAGAAAGTTCTCCCTTTTTGGGGCCTTTAAAATGCTTCTTTGAAGGATACTTTTGTGGAACACGGATTGGGTCCAAGTTAAAAGTATAATCATTGCTTTTTGTGAACCACAAAATTACTTCATATCTGCCAGAAAAACGATTGGATGCATGTAAACCATGTCCAAAATGCCAGATAATTCTATTGCGTAACTTCAATCCAAGTTCTGCAAAAACAGGATACAACAAGATGTCCAGAGGAATGATCTCGCCGTTGTGAACATAATTCCCGACTTGCCAACAAATACTGCCCGTCTGATTCAATACTCGAAAACATTGTTTGATGATTGTTGCCTGTTGGTCTAAGTATTCTGCCAACTCCAATTTACTCTCATAAGGTTTTCCGATATTGTAAGGCGGGGAAGTGACGATAAGTTTTATGAAGTTATCAGGGATTTGCGGCAGCAAATCAAGAACATCTCCTTGATAAAGGACCATGTCTGCTTTTGGGTCAAATTTCTCAGCGATTTTCATTTTCGTCATTGGTTTTGAAATAGGGCAAATTGGTTGGATATTCCCTGATTATACTTCATCTCACACATCCAGTTTGATGGTCGAAAGTAACTTTTTATTTTGAGGAACTACGTGGTTAGAAGTATTCAAATTACTGCTCAAGTGATGAGGCAGCAACGGTTGTCTTAATTCAATACCTGTTTAGCCCTTGACAAGCGACCAGTAGTCGCTATAATATCTGTTAGCGACCATTAGTCGCTTAATGAAAAGGAGTCATTATGCCCAAAGGAATCCCTCTCACCGAAGAAGAGATGGCGAACCGCCGTCGGGAGATCGCACGCGTCGCCATTCAACTGTTCACTGAAAACGGCTTTAACGAAACATCCATGCGCCAGATTGCCGAAGCAGTCGGCGCGGGCAAGTCAACCATCTATGATTATTTCAAAACCAAGGATGAGATCCTGCTCTCCTATTTTGAAGATGAGATTCAGGCGATCACCTGCCGGGCTGAAGAAGTTGACCGCCTGCATTTGCCGGCAGCCGAGAAGCTGCGCCAGGTTCTGCATGCCCAACTGGATTACATGATGGCCAATAAAAAGTTTTACCTGCGCCTGACCATAGAGGCGCAGCGCCTGGGTTTTGAAAGCCAGCAGCGCCTGCAAGTCAGCCGGCATGGGTATCAGGATCTGATCTGCCGCCTGATCGACAGCGGCATTCGCGAAGGCAGTTTCCGGCCGGTCGATTCATTCCTGTGCATGCGCATCATTTTATCCGTTTTAGGTCCGGCGGTCTTCACCACCCGCCCGACAGGCACCCCGCAGGAAATGCTTGACAGCTCTCTGGATATCATCTTGCGAGGAATTCAGGCTTAATTTTTTTATCATCATAAGCGATCCATGGTCGCTTTGAAAGGAATAAACTCATGATCCCATACATCCTCCCTCTCTCCGCCGCTCAAGCCGACCTGGAAACGGTCGGCGGCAAAGGCAGCTCACTGGCCAGCATGATCCGCTCCGGCCTGCCGGTGCCAGATGGTTTTCATATTACCACCGAGTCCTACCGCTGTTTTGTGGGCGAAAACCATCTGCAAGCCCGCATTCTGGCCGCCCTGGAGCGCGCCGAACTGACTGACCCAGACTCGCTGGAGACCGTCTCGCAGGAGATCAGCCTGCTTTTTGAGGCAGGCGAAATGCCGGCCGCCATTGCCGCGGCCATCAGCGAAGCCTATATCGGCCTGAAGCAAGTGCCGGTGGCGGTTCGTTCGTCTGCCACCGCCGAAGACCTACCGGACGCCTCCTTTGCCGGGCAGCAGGAAACTTATCTGAACATCAGCGGCACACCGCAAGTGCTGGCGGCAGTCAAGAAGTGCTGGGCTTCCCTGTGGACATCGCGGGCGATTGCCTACCGCCTCAAGAACCACATCGACCAGACCACAATTGCCCTGGCGGTCGTAGTGCAGGAACTGGTCTTTGCAGATGCGGCCGGCATTCTCTTCACCGCCAATCCGGTCAACGGCAAACGCACCCAGTTGGTGATCAACGCCGCCTGGGGATTGGGAGAAGCCGTGGTATCTGGCGCGGTAACCCCGGATACACTGACAGTCAACAAGAAAAATGGCCGCCTGGCAGAACGCCAGATTGCCGAAAAACTGGTGATGACAGTGCGCACTGCCGACGGCACCCGGGAAGAACCTGTGCCTGTCGGCAAGCAGAAAAAGCCTGCCCTGCGGGCTGCCCAGGTCGCCGAATTGACCCGTCTGGGGGCGGCCGCCGAAGATTTCTTTGGCATGCCGATGGACGTGGAATGGACGCTGGCAGATGGAAAATTTGCCATTGTGCAAGCCCGGCCGATCACCGCCCTGCCTCTGGACTGGCAGGTGCCAGATCCCAAAGCGGTCTATGCCCGCGGCAGTCTGGCCGAACACATCCCCAGCCCGGTTACTCCCTTGTTCGCAACCCTGGGCTTGCGCATCGCCAACGAAGCTACCGCCCGCATGTGGGATCGTCTCATTGGCAAGGATTCAAAAGGCCTGCTTGCCGGGGACGGCTTCTACCTGCCTTTGAATGGCTATGTGTTTGGCGGCATTCGCATGCGCGGCAAGGAGGCCTGGACGATCTTAAAAATGTCCATTTCCCAAATAGGCCCCATCTTTCATGGCAGCGTGGCGCGCTGGCATACAGCCCGCCAGCAATTTGCGGCAGTGGTTGAACCCTGGCAAAAGGTGCAGGTGCAAGAATTGACCCCCGCGCAGCTGATTGAAGGCGTTCACACCCTGTTTTCGGCGGCATGTGTGTATTTCACCGACATCCAGAACACCCTGCCGGCTGCTTCCAGCAGCGAGGTGATGTTCACCCGCCTGTATAACAGTCTCATCCGCCGCAAGGGCGACCCGGAAGCCACCGTATTTTTACTGGGTTTTGAATCGCTTTCAACGCGCGCCGAAAAATCATTGCATGCGCTGGCCAGCCATCTGAGGCAACATCCTGCTCTGGCTGAGTATGTGCTGCATACCCCGCTGGAAACCTTGCAAGCAAACATGCAGCGCCCTGCGGCGCCCGCCGGGCTGGATGTGGAGGCATGGCAGATGTGGCAGCATGGTTTTCAGGATCATTTGCAGCAATATGGTCAAACGGCCTATGAGTTTGACTTCGCCAATCCCACCCCGCTCGAGACGCCAGGCCCGATGCTTGAGGCCATTCGCGGTTATCTGAGCGGCAAGGGAACCGACCCTGGCCAGCGCCAGCAAGCTGCGGCGGCAAAGCGTGAAACGGCCACAAATGCAGTGCTGGCCCGCACCCGCTGGCCGCTGCGCAACTGGTTCAGGCGGCTCTTGCGCTGGGCGCAGGAAACCAACCCGATGCGTGAGGACAGCATTTTTGAAATGGGCATGGCCCATCCCCTGATCCGGCGCTTATTGGCCGAACTGGACCGGCGGCTGATGGCCGGCGGGGCAATCGCACAGGCCGGAGATATCTACTGGCTGGAAGAAGGCGAGCTGATGCAACTGGTTGATGCTCTCGAACAGGGCAGGCCGCTGGAAAACATGGCGGAGCGCATTCCAGCCCGCAAGGAGCAGTGGCAGTCCCGCTTCAAGATCATGCCGCCGGTCATGCTGCCAGAAAAAAGCGGCTGGAATAAACTGATCCACGGCGCAGAAACGATCACCCGCAATGGCAAGACTGTGCTCAAAGGGGTAGGCACCAGCAGCGGATCGGTGACTGCTCCGGCTTGTGTGGTCTTCGGGCCGGAGGATTTCAAAAAGATCCGCCCCGGTGATGTGCTGGTGGCGGTAACCACCACCCCCGCCTGGACCCCCCTATTTGCTGTGGCTTCGGCCGTGGTAACCGACATCGGCGGCCCGCTGAGTCACAGCAGCATTGTGGCGCGCGAATATGGCATCCCGGCTGTGATGGCCGTGCGGTCTGCCACGCGTACCATTCAAAGCGGGCAGATGATCACCGTGGACGGGGCTGCCGGCACAGTGACCCTGGAATCCTGAAACCGGGCAAATCATGCAACCGCCGCGGACACTGGCTGCCCGCGGCGGTTTTTTGATCAAACGAGGGCGGTCTGGCCTGTTTGGCTTTCCAGCCGGACTCGGGGTACAATTAGCTGCGGCGAAACGATGCCATGATGATCGCAACAGTGTTTTGGAAAATTGCCTGTACAAGAAATGGGTGTTGTTTGGCGAACGGGACAATTTGTGAGGTGAAATGATCACATTGCGCTGCACAAAGAAAATGCTTGAATCATTCGATATTGCGCTCACCGAACCGCTGCTGCCTACCACATCCATGCTGGGGGACTGGTATGCTAACTGGATTCCTACGCATGCAGGGGATTTGATCTTGATCGTTAATGAGAAAACCCTGTTGACGGTTGCTATTCCAGTGTGGGAATCTGCGAATTTGATCACCATGTTTCGCATGCGGGTTTATAACTTGCTGCGTTTGATCGGGATTAGCGCAAGGGCAGCTTCGCAAGAATTGGATCATTATGATGATGTGCAGTTTGCCAAAACCGCCAGCCGCAGCGTGCTCGGCTCGATGAATGATTTTGCCTCCATGGTGCAATGCCGGGTTGACCCTGAAATTGGGCAGGTGAAGTACAGTATTTCTGATATGGAAGTATGGCTGAGTGATATGCCTTGCAAACTGCTGGGATATTCGTATCCACAGAAGACAGCAAGGAAATTGTTGGAGCAGAGCTAACCGGTTTGCTGAGGAAGTTGGGTTGTGATTTGATGAATAATGCGCTGCATTGGTGAATGATTATTTTATTTATAATCAATAGTGTAGTCATCATGCATTACAAAGGTAGCCTGTGTCATTAAAACAATAGCAATAATTCGGAGCAAGGCATGAAAATAAATTCTGAAGACTTAGCATATTGGTTTTTTCGCTTAAATGGATTCCTTACAATTCCAAATTTTGTTGTTCATCAGGAACGCAGAGGACAAAATGGGACAGATGTAGATATTTTGGGTGTAAGATTCCCTTACCGAGCAGAATTGTTTGAGTCACCTATGACTGATTACTGCGAATTCAGAAAGATTACAAGTCGACCTTATATTGCAATTGCAGAAGTCAAAACCAGAAATTGTGCATTAAATGGCCCTTGGACAAATCAAGAATGCAAAAATATGACTCGGGTCTTACGCGCAATTGGCATGCTTCCTTTAGAAGATGTCGATAACGCCGCTAGTATGTTGTACAAATTTGGATATTTTAAAACCACAGAATACTATATTTCTTTGATTTGTGTTGGTGAAATAAAAAGCTCTGAAGTTGAAAAAGGCTATCCACTTGTGCCTCAAATCTTGTGGTCGGATATAAAGAAATTCATTTTTGAAAGATTTAAATCTTACAGGAATCAAAAATCCTACCACCCGCAATGGGATGAGAACGGTCAAAATCTTTGGGATTTGTATGATAAGAATAGAGTAGATAGAGAGACATTTTGCAATAGTATTGAACTGATTTCGTAGAAAGTTCAAAAAAATGCTTTTCTCAGAATTCCCATTTTTGAAAGAAAAAGTAGCAGACTTGTCTTCGCGTGTCTTGTTTTATCCATGTTCAGGAGGAGATCTTATTCAACCAATTCGTTTGTTTGCACCCCGGATTACCACTTTCTGGTTTGTTGATATCGGCTATTTTCAGAGAACACCACCAGAAATGACACCGAATGTATTTCAAAAAAATCGTGATTTTATTTTTATTGAACGAGAAATAAAAACCGCTAATCTTCCAACAGAAGAATGGATCGACGATCCAAAGTACCGGGGCACACCACCTTATATTCTGACTGAGAAATACATCCATCATCCCAGTGAAACGTTGATCACAATTCACCGGCATATGAGACGCGGGCCTTCTGCGTTGCGGAAAGAAATTGATCGACTGGGAGTCTTTTTTTATCGTGGGGATAGCAGTGAAGGGGGGAGTGGAACTCTATGGTTGGCTGGCCGAAGGACAAGTATGTTAGAGAAAAAGGGTCTGCCTAGCCTGATCATTGACAAGTTGGTGGATGGAGGTTTGATCGCCACTGATGGTTCGTTGTGTAATGTGCACGGTAATCTTTATGGTTTTTTCAGAACTGCTGTTGATGAAGTGGCAAGAACTTCTGATTTGCAAATCAGATATCATATTGATCCATTTGGGAACCGTTTTGACTTTCTGGCTAATCTTGGGACTTTCAGGGGTAATCCTACACTGCTATGGCGTTTGACAAAAGCAAACTCAGATTGATTCATAGGCATGGTTATTCAGTGTGAAATATGTTCCATCTGAAATTTGCAATACTAAAGGCTTTGAAGAAAATACAAAATGGAAGTTAACATCATCAAGAGTGAAATATCCACCGCGATTGGCAAGCTGAACAATATCCCGGTGTGCATCCCACCTCTGTGGGCGGCTGCCAATGACAGCTATAGCGAGCATCAAGCGCTGCGCATGGAAGGCCCGAGAGAATGAACGAATGAAGCTGGAAAATTATCGCATCCTGTTAACCAATGATGACGGCATCGATTCGCCGGGGCTGTTGGCCGCCGCAGAGACATTATCTGCACTTGGCGAAGTAACCGTGGTTGCCCCGCGTCACCAGCAAACCAGCAGCGGACGCAGCTTCTCGCGCGACGCGGATGGCATGATCGAGGAACGCCGTCTGATGGTCAATGGCCACACCATCCTGGGGTATGCGGTGGGAGCCACACCCGCTCAGGTGGTAGTACATGCCCTGCAGGAAGTCCTGCCAGAAAAGCCTCACCTGGCCGTTTCGGGTATCAATTTTGGCGAAAATGCCGGCAACTGTATCACCATCTCTGGCACGCTGGGGGCGGCATTTGAATTGGCCTCAGCCGGCATCCCCTGCCTGGCGGCTTCACTGCAACTGCCAGCCGAGACAGCCAATTACTACGATCATGACCAGGATATTAATTTTTCAACCGCCGCGCATTTTACGGCTTTCTTTGGCCGCTATCTGCTGGAACAGGGCATGCCGCCCAATACAGACATCCTCAAGGTGGAAGTACCCTTCCGGGCTACGCCGGCCACTGACTGGCGGGTAACGCGCCTCTCGCGGCTGCGCGGTTACGAGGTCCAGGTGGAGCGGCATGGCGGCTGGGACACCCCGGCCCGCACGGATGGCGCACCCATGCGCCTGCACCCCGGCCAGGCAGAGCCGGATTCTGACTTGCAGGCGCTGCGCATGGAAGGCCTGGTGGCAGTCACCCCGCTAAATATTGACATGACGGCTCACATTGAGCTGGCCTGGCTGGAACAAGCCATGCGCCAGGCAACATGAAATAAAAAGGGCATAAGATGAATCAGGAAAAATTACAGATATTATTAACCAATGACGACGGCATCGATTCGCCCGGCCTGTGGGCTGCGGCCGAAGCCCTGTCCGTGCTGGGATATGTGACCGTGGCCGCCCCGCAGGAGCAGCAATCCGGCACGGGACGCAGTTTCCCCATCAGTTCCAACGGCACGATACGCAAACAAACCCTGCAGGTGCGCGGCCAGGAGTGGACCGTGTACGCCGTAGGCGGCACACCTGCCCAAACCGTACAGCACTCGCTGCTGGAGATCATTCCCCACAAACCAGATTTGATTGTGTCGGGCATCAACTACGGCGAGAACATCGGCGAGATCATCCATTTTTCCGGCACGGTCGGCGCGGCTCTGGAAGCCGCCTCGGTTGATATTCCCGCCATCGCTGTTTCGCTGCAATTGAAAGATCCCAACATGTATCTGAGCAATTCGCCAGAAATCGACTTCAGCACGGCGGCCCACTTCACCCAATTCTTTGCACGTATGCTGCTGGAGAAGCGCTTCCCCAAAGAGGCGCAGGTCTTGAATATCAACGTACCTTCCAGCGCCACCCCTGCTACGGACTGGCGCATCACCCGTCTTTCCCTGCACCGGGTTTACCGGCCCATTCTACGCCGCCGGGGCGGCTGGGAAGAGCGCGGCGAGATCGGCGGCGAATTCACGGGCATCGATTTTTCCACTTTGCCCGCCGACAGTGATGCTTTCTGCCTGTACAGCGCCGGGATCGTTTCGGTCACCCCCCTGACCCTCGACCTGACCGCCCGGGTCAACTTGCAGCAGTTGGAAAGTGAACTGCGCCAGTCCCAAACCCCCTGAACAAACAAAAACTCCCGCAGCCTGGAACAAGCTGCGGGAGCAAACGCTAGATCAAGTCGCCGTACGATCAATGCGGGTACAGGCGGTTGAATTCTGCCATCATCTCATTGACTGTCAAAACACCCTGGTCAAAACCCCACTGTTTGGCGCGCTGCGCCAGTTGGGTGATCTGGGGCGGCTCCAGAAAAGTCTTGGAAAGTACATCCGGCTGACTGAAAACCTTGTCCGGGGTATCATCCGCCAGGATCTGACCAATGCCCATTGCCACCACCCGGTGAGCATAACTGGCGACGATCGGCATATCGTGGGTGATGATGATGATCGTGTGCCCGTGGTTTTCATTGAGATCCTTAAGAAAATTCATGATCTCCAGTGACTGGTACCTGTCCTGTCCGGTGGTTGGCTCATCGACAATGATGACTTTGGGACGCAAGGCCAGAATGGAGGCAATGGCTACGCGCTGCCGCAAGCCCTTGGAAAGGAAGAAAGGATGCTCGGTAAAATATTCTTCTTTCAGGCCTACAACCTGGGCGGCTTCCGCCACACGTTCCTTGACCTCGTCTTCGGGCAATTGGATATTACGCGGGCCGTAGGCAATCTCATCCCAGCAGTTATTATTGAATAACTGATGATCGGGATTTTGGAAAACATAACCCACGCGTTTGACCATTTGCACAATGGACGTATTGCGGGAATTCAAACCATCTACAATCACATCACCGCTGGTAGGCTTAAATAGACCATTAAGACATTTGGAAAGCGTGGTTTTGCCAGAGCCGTTTTGACCAATCAAGGCCATCATCTCACCCAAGCCGACTTCCAGGTTGATCCCGTTCAACGCCTTGGTGCCGTCAGGGTAACAATAAACCAGATCTTTTACCTCAATAAATGGATTTTTTTCCACAGTGTACCTCACGCCTTCTTCTTAGCATTGGTGAAGATCTGATCCAAACGTCCAGCCGCTTCATCCACAGTCAACGGCAATGCGCCTTCCGCATAACCGCTCTGGATCAATTGGTGGAAGAAACTGATCACGCCAGGTGACTCAATCCCTTTTTCCAGCAGCAAGGTCATCTCCTGGAAAAAGGCGTGCGGTTCGCCATCCAGGATCACCTGGCCGTCATACATCAGGATCATGCGGTCTGCCATGGGCACCAGTTTCTCAAGGCTGTGCTCAATGACGATGACCGTGTTCTGCTTTTCCAGTTTCGTTTTCTCCAGCACATTGAACACTCGCGTGCGGCTGATCGGATCCAGCATGGAGGTGGGTTCATCGAGGATCATCACATCCGGCGACATGGCCAGCACAGCGCCCACAGCCACCCGTTGTTTCTGTCCGCCGGAAAGTTCGTAAGGCGGTTTATTGAGCAACGGCCCCAATTCGGTCAATCCTGTCACCCACTCCAGTCGCTCACGGATCTCAGGAATGGTCATGCCGATATTCTCAAGTCCAAAAACCAGCTCGTCCTCGACGGTCATAGCGGTGAATTGGGCTTCAGGATCCGAAAAGACCATGCCCACCTTTTGTTGCAAAGAACCACGCGGGTGTTCCTCAACCTCCTGGCCAAAGACGATCACTTCACCTTCCTTGATGCCGTGATATTGACCAGGGATCAGGCCATTCATTGAATAGGCCAGGGTAGTCTTTCCGGCGCCATTCGGGCCGATGATGCCAACAAATTCACCCTGATTGATGGTCAGATTGATATGCTGCAATGCAGGTTTTTCTGTATTGAGATATTTCCAAGTGTAATCTTTTAACTGTATGATTTCCATATTCGCTCTCTATCTTCTAATTGTACGGGCTGAAATAATTGATCCAGGAATCCGCCAAATTAAAAGAACCGTAATAGAAACGGAAAAAGATCAAAGCTGCAAACAAGCCCACAATCACGATGGTGAAGATCATATCATGGGTACGGAACTGATAATGGGTAAGCACAAAATCGGCGCGTTTCACTTTGGCTGCCTCGCCGGTAAAAGCATAACCACGCGCCACAAGAGCATTGGTGAACTCTTCCGAGCGGCGCAAAGAAAGGGCAAAGAGGGGGATCATGTACATCACATATTGACGGATCTTGTAAATCAAGGATTTGCCAACCGGGTCAAAACCGCGCGCCTGTTCTGCCTGGCGCACGATCTGAAAATCTTCCAGCACCATGCCTGCTGAGCGCAAAGCCATGGCAAAGACGTAGGTAACCACAAATGGAACGCGGACGCTGCGCATGGCTACGATAATGTCGCGTTCGCGGGAAGTGCTCAAGAAAAAGACCATGGTGGCGATCATCGGCAGGATGCGGAAGTAAACCACAATGGCATCCCGCAGCCGCTCCCAATAGATCGGCCGGCCAAGCACATTGAACAATACATAAAATTCAGGATGAATACCGCCCAAAATGGTATAGGAAAGCAGAATGATGGTGCCCATCGAAATGGCCACCGGTACATAAATCTTCATGATGCCCATATTGACCCGGCTGACGGCCATCAAAATGATCACCACCAAGAAGATCAACGCGTTCCATTCAGGGGCCTGAATGAACAAAGGAAAAAGACTGACGATCAACAGGAAAAACAGCTTTACAAATGGATGAACCGCATAGATCAGCGATTCGTCGGGAACATATCCTAACAAGGTTTTATTCATTAAAGTTGCCTCTTAAGATCAAAGTAGGGGGCGGGCATGCCCGTCCCCTACCTGGAAAGCAGTTCGAGTTTATGCTAACCACTGCTTGACAAAAGCTGGTGTGCGGATGACAACAGCCGAGAGCGCCTTGAGCAGAACAAAGTTGAAGACCACACCGGCTACGACATTGCCGCCAAACCAACCCCAAATGAAGAGGGGCAACGAATCAGTGGTGAGCAGGCCAAAGCCGCGCAGCACGACCAGGGTTGACCACAATGCGCCAAAAGCACTGGAAACAAGCATGGCACCAAAGAAATACAGATAGTCGCGTTTGGATTTCAGACGTGGATCCAGTTTAAACTTGCGGAAGACCCAGGCGGGCAAAAATGCCTGAACAGCGTTGGCAGGAATGTAGGCCAGGGACACATAAAAAGGCGTGCCTGCGATGGCATTTGAGAAGAAGGGGAAAATGGCACCGGCAAGTACACCCCAGGCGCCAAACCAGATTGCGCCAACTTGCTGCACAGCGATCCCGGTCCAGAAGAAGTTCACCCCAAAACCGAGGGGGAAACTGATCGAACCAAAGGCGCCCACCACAAAACCGATACCGATGAGCAGCGCGGTGATGACGATGTGAATCACGCCAACGGAGCGCTTCTCACCTTTTTGGACCGTCCAGATTTGCTCGGCGGTCAACTCTTGGGATTTGGATGAATCGGACATTTTGAAACCTCCTTGTTTTGAATAATAAAAGAAAATGGATGGGACGGGTACTAAATACACCCAAAGCACATTCTTATTATAGACTCTAATACTCGTTTGTCAACACCTATTTTTTTGTTTGACAGTTCCATAATTTGAGGATATCACACCAATTAAATGGAACAAAAAATTTGTCTGTACAAGTAGAATGAAGTCAGTGGAATTGCGCCTTTTAGGGTAAAAGCCTCATAAAATTTTACACATCCAAAAACCCCCTGATTTGCGTTAATATATGGCATTCTCAAGAAAGCTTGACAAAAGAGATTTTTGAAAGCAGTGGAATACATTCAGTCCAAATCAGTTGCAAAATGCCGGTGATGATTTACCCCCTCCCATCATCCCTCCCCCGGTATTGATCCAATTTTCATTCCTGGCGTACCGGCCGGGGGAGGGAAAAACCGTGCTGTGTTG
>JAGVAB010000116.1 GCA_020060485.1 Anaerolineales bacterium | reverse complement strand
GCCGGGGGAGGAATCCATTATCATCAGCATTTTGCATCTACTTTGACCTGGATGACCTTCACTGTTTTGGAAAATCGTAAATGTCAAGCTTTCTTGAGAATGCCATGTGGCTGGCGACAGGGCTTTCTCCAAGGTGTCCCTTAAAAAATTTTCGATATTTATGCAGCTGCTCCTTTTCAACCAGGTTGATTTGCAAGCTTACCGGCGGCGAGGTCAATTCACTGGCACATATTTTTCTTGACTGATAATGGCCTGACCCTCTGGGCTGGCGATGAATTCAAAAAAGGCTTGTTCTACTTCCGAGGGTTCACCTTTAGTGACCAGATTCAAGGGATGATATATGGGGTAGACGGCAGCAAGAAGATTTTTCTCTGTTGGCTCAATGCCATTGATTTGAAGGCTTTTGATGCTGTTGTCGAGGTATCCAAAGGAAATATAGCCGATGGAGAAGGGGGTGGTCGCTACAGTGGTGAGGACAGCACTGCTGGAAGGAAGCAAAATGGTTCTTTCGGGAAGCGAGACGTCCGGGCCTGAAACCCATTGTTCAAAGGCGGTGCGGGTACCTGACCCTTCTTCACGGGCGATGAGGATGATCTCTTGGTCTGGGCCGCCGACTTCAGCCCAGGTATGCAGTTGCCCATTGTAGATGGCGCTCAGCTGGTCGATGGTTATAGTGTTGATGGTGACATCGTGGTTTACGATGATGGCAATTCCGTCTAATGCGATCGTGTAAACGAGTAGATCGGGAAAGGCGGCAAGTTCCGATACATTGATCTCACGCGAGACCATGCCGATATTCACCTTGCCTTCAGCGGTGGCATTGACTCCCACGCTGGAACCGCCGCCGTCAACTTCGATGCTGATATTGGGGTAAGCGCTGGCAAAAGCTGCCGAAAGATCCTTCATTAGAGGCAGAATGGTGGTGGAACCCGCGATTGCGATATGACCGGATAAGGTCTGAGCGTCTGTTGAGGAGGGGAATGGTGTTGGGTTTAAGGGTGAAGTCGATTGACAGGAAGCAAGCAGGCAGCAAGCAATGACAACCAGGCCAAACAAGTTTCTTTTCATGTAACCACTTCCTTCATATTAAGGAAAGCATAAGCTGGCATAATGATACCAGCCTCCTTTTAACATTTTCTCAACCCAAGGTTAATATCTTGTAAGCACCTGATTGATCATGATGGGTGCGCGGAGTTACATGTTTCACAATGATTCTTGTTGGCGAAGCACAGTGAAGGGTTTACGACTGTCCAGCGGTGGGCAGTGAGAAATAGAAAGTGCTGCCATGGCCAATCTCGCTTTCCAGCCAGATCGAACCGCCATGTGCCTGCACCAGGTGTTTGGCGATAGCCAGGCCGAGGCCCATGCCACCTTGAGAACGGGCACGGTCTGTTTTGTAAAAGCGTTCAAAAATGCGTTTTACATCTGCTGGCGGGATGCCGGCCCCGGTATCCTGGACGGCAATGACCACGTTGTTTTTCTGGGTGAAGGCAAATATCCGGATATGGCCACCAGGCGGGGTGAATTTAATGGCATTGTGCAGCAGATTGGTGATGACTTGCTGGATGCGGTCCGGGTCGGCAGAAACCAAGGGAAGTGTCTCGGGAAGGCCAGTATTAAGTGTTACCCCATTGCGCTCCGCCAGGTTGGTCAAACGGATGACTGGCGGCAGAACCAGATGTTCGCCTACCTGGACAGGCTTGATCTTCAGTGGCACCTGACCGGATTCGATGCGTGAAAGCTCAAGTAGTTCAGATACCAACTGGGTCATCACAGCCACTTCCTGTTCCATATGTTTGAGGAATCTTTCAGCAGCGGGCGGATCTTTCAGGGCGCCATCCTGCAGTGTTTCGACCAGCAGGTTCAAGGAAGCGAGAGGCGTGCGCAAGTCGTGGGAGATATTGCTGATGAAATCACGGCGAATGGTTTCCAGACGCCGTACGCGGGTCAGGTCTTGCAGGATGACTAGGCGGCTGGCAGAAGTTGCGCCAGTCATGGGTGTGATGATGACCTGCAAGGTGCGGCCTTCGGCGCGGCTGGTTTCGATCATTTCTACGTATTCTTTTCCCTGGTCTGTGTCCTGTTTGGATTGCTGCCAGAGTTCGATCATTTGGTGTTGGCGCACCACTTCGGCAAAAGAGTGGTTGGCGGCATCCTCCTGGCTGACGCCGAGCAGTCGGGCGGCGGCCGGATTGATCATTTTCACCTGACCATCATAATCAACGATGATGATGCCATCCGCCATGTGTTCCAGAATGACACTGACCCGATTCTGCTCAGCGGTGAGGGCATTGATCTTGTCCTGCAATTGTCCAGCCATGTGATTGAAGGCGTTGGTCAGTTGGCCGATCTCGTCCTGGGTGGCAGGCAGCAGGCGGGCATCCAGGTCGCCGGCAGCCATGCGGTGGACAGTGGCGGTCAAGTCTCTGACCGGGCGGGTGGTGCGGTTGGCGATCAGCCAGGCCAGGGTGGTGGTCAAAAGGATGGTAAAGAGGGTGGCAGTCAGGATGTAATTGCGAATCTTTTGCTGGTTTTTTTGCACTTCTGATAATGGCATGGAAAGGTGGATAAAGCCAACGACCGCTTCATCGGTTTCCGCTTTGATCGCCACAAAGAGCGTGTCTTTGCCAGTGAACCGGTCTGGATGGATGGCGTTGCCTGTTCCCTGGGCTTTTGCTTGCAGCACTTCCGGATATGACAGGAAATTTTCGTCTTTACGATTGCCACCGGCAGGTTGACCGAGGACAGTGCCGTCGGGCGAAAGCAGGATGATGGGTTTGCCTAAGAGGATGGTGTAATAGTTTGCAAGCGGGTCGAGGTTGGAAGTTGCCCTGGCGGATGCCAGTTGTGGCAGGACGGCTTCCTTGACGAGGCGCGCATCTGCCGAAAGCTGGTTCTTCAAGTTTTCGGTATTGTCGTTCAGTACGTAATTCGAGATGAACAGAGCCAGACCGAGCAAGACGATCAGGTTGAGCAGAATGAAAGGCAGGGCAATCCGCCAGCGTGTGCTGCCCAGAGGGGCCATTCTTTATCCTTCGAAGCGGTATCCCACGCCGCGGATGGTGACAATCCTGATGGGCGAGGCAGGATCTGGTTCGATCTTCTCGCGCAGCCAGCGAATGTGGACATCGACGGTGCGGCTGTCGCCGATATATTCCCAGCCCCAGACTTTTTCAAGAATGTGCTCGCGGCTGAGGACGTGTCCGCGATGCTGGGTGAAGAAGACCAGGAGCTCGTATTCCTTGGGCTTGAGGGCCAGGGGTTTACCCTCCAGGGTGATTTCATGCCGGTCAAGGTCAATGCTGAGATCGCCAAATTTTACGATTTGATGACCGGCTGAAGCGCCTTCAGTATCTATTTCCTGACGGATCAGGCGAATGCGGCGCAGCATGGCTTTGACGCGGGCCAGCAGCTCCCGCATCGAGAAAGGCTTGGTCAGGTAATCATCAGCGCCGACTTCAAGACCGACGACGCGGTCGATCTCGTCGTCGCGGGCGGTGAGCATGAGTACCGGGGTGGTCATCTCCTGGCGCAGGATGCGGCAGACCTCAAAGCCATCCATGCCAGGCAGCATGATGTCCAGAATGACAAGCTCGGGGGATTGCTGGCGGGCAGCTTGCAGAGCAGCAGGGCCATCAATGGCAGTGATGACTTCATAGCCCTGGTTTCTGAGATTGTAGGCCAAAGTTTCCAAAAGAGCGGGTTCGTCGTCAACAACAAGGATCTTTTCAGGCATGGTGTGTTTCCATTTCTTCCAAAAGGCTGGCAAGCTGGGATGCGCTTTGGGCGCGGTTAAAGTGTTGCTCAACGTATAAACGGCCGGCAACTCCCATTTGTTTGCCCCTTTCGGGATGGGAACTGAGATCAAGGATGGCAAAAGCCAGCGCATCGGGATCACCGGGAGGAACAAAGATGCCGGCATGGGCATCTTCAACGACTTTGCGAATGACGCCGTCAATGGCGAGGATCACAGGCCGGGCGGCGGCCATATAATCGAAAACTTTATTGGGGTAGGTTGTTTTGAAGTCTTCAATGGGCTTGAGAATGGCGATGCAGGCATCACAGGCGGCGATCAATTCCGGCATTTCGGTTTTGGACATGGCGGGCAGGAAACTGAGATTTGAAAGCTGCATTTCCTCGGCTTGCTGAATGAGAAGGGGTTTGTCCTTGCCGCCGCCCACCAGCAGGAAATGAATGTTGGTCTGGGGTGCCAGTTTTTTGGCGGCTTGCAAAACGATGCCCAGATCATTGGAAAGGCCATGTGCGCCAGCATAGAGCACCAAATATTGGTCTTTGGAAAAGCTGAATTTTTTTCTCAGTTCATTACCATCGGCACAGGCTGTGAACATGTCTGGGTCTGCACCGTTGGGGATGAGGGTTACATTCCTGGCGCCGCGTTGGGTCACATGATCGATATAGCCGGGGGAGTTGACAATGCAGTGGTCTGCGCGGCGATAGAGGAATTTTTCCAGCCATTCCGAGAGGGAGATGAGGATGGGATTGTTGAGAACGCCGACGGCGATGGCGAATTTAGGCCAGAGGTCGCGCACTTCAAACAAAAAGGGGATGCCTTTCAGACGGGCTGCCAGCCAGGCGGTAAAGCCCTGAAAAATGGGGGGGCAGGTGCCCCAGACAAGATCTACCTTTTTGACCTGCAAGCTGGTGATGAAGGAGGACAGCATAAAACTGATGAAATTGACCAGGCGATGGAAAAAGCTGCGGTGCAGGGCAGGGTAGGCATAGCAACGCAGGATGGTTATGCCCGGTTCGGGGGTTTGTTTTTCGAGCCAGGGGATCTTTCCGTTGTGAGCCTGCCCGGTGATATAGCTGATAGGGCTGGCAATAACCGTTACCTGATGGCCGCGCTGGACAAGAAAGCGAGCCATTTCATAGTGGCGTGTACCACCGGCTTCGTCCAGGGCAGCAAATGCCTGATGAATGATCAAAATGTGCATATTGAGATTGTACCTTAACAAATTTTTATTATGTTAAATGCTGTTTAACGTTGGATGTTTATTGTTAATGATTTTGGGTCAAAGTCCAGATTGTGGAGAACTGCACAGGCAAGGGCGAGCGGAGAATGGTGCGCAGGGAAAGGGCGGGCTGCTTGCTGGCATAAGTCGGCGAAACCCAGCCCAGGGTGGGCAGGTCATCCGGCGGGCCGTCAAGAACCTGGCCGGCGCGCAGAACCTGGAAAACAGGGTGGAGGACAATGTCGGGCTGTTGGGGCAAAAAAGCTTTGATGGCGAGGGTGACCAGACCGCCACGCGCCTGAAAGGTGAAGAGGTCGTGCTGCCATTGCCAGGGGTGGTCGGGGAGCAGCCAGTGCAGGCAAACTTCATGACTGGCGGCTGCTTGATGTGGGTCTGCGGGCAGGAGGAGGTCGTCGATCTGCCAGCCGAGGCTGGGAAGGCAAGCCAGACTGCGACGGTGGAGAACGCCAAGCCGGCGGTAGCCGGTGTGCTGGGCAGTAATGCTTGACAAGTCGGTGTTTTGCGGGCAAGCCTCGGCCTGGGCCCAGTCCAGCCACAGAAAGCGACCGGCGGGTGTCATCTGATCCTGCTGGTCGACGAGGATGGTGTTGTGTACTGCGGTGCGGGCAAGGGCATTGTTCCAGGGGGCGGGGGCGGTGTAGCGGAAGGAGCCGGGGTCAAGTGCAAGATTTTCACCCTGCCACCAGATGTCAACGTGCAACTGGTCAGCCTGGGCAGGACGATCGCGGAAGCGGGCGGCACGCAGGGTGGCCCAGGAAGTACCGTTTTGCAGGCGCAGTACAGCCGGAGATGAGAACGGTTGGGTTTCTGCCCGGAGGGGAATTTCCAAACCCAGCCACAGGGCGGTTTCATCCCAAGGGCCATTGGACAGGCCGGGCTGACCGAGAAAGGCGGTGGCCGCAGTCTGAGCGACTGGGCGGTAATCGGCGAACGCACCGCTGGCCAGAGGCAGAATATGGGCGCCGTCATTATGACCGAGGTTGGGCGCGCGGCCTGAAAGAGGGTCGATTTGTGCGCATAGCCAATAAGCAGCGTCAGCCAGACGATGGCGGACATCCTGCGGCAGGGCTTGCCCGCGCCGACGGGCGAGGGCATCAAACCATAACGCGGCTTGCAGCATCAGGCGGTGATAGTTCATGGACTGCTGGATGTAAGTTCCATCCACGTCCACCTGTGTCCGTATGGCACGGTTGAACCAGTGCCAGCCGAACCTGCGCCAGCGGCTGGCCTGGGGGTGGGCAGGCAGGAGACAGCCGGCAGTGTAAAGACCGACCGCTTCGGAAATGAGATGGTTGTTGTTTTGGGCGCGGGCATAGATCAGGGTGGGCGGGATGCGCCGGGCATGACAGGCAATGGAGGTCAGCAAGCGCTTGCGGCGCGCCGGGGTGGAGCTTTCGGCGCGGGCAAAGACCTGCCAGGCGAAACTGAAAGCCAGGATACGCAAAGCCACTTCCTGACCGGAGGCCCAGTTGGGGCCGAGGTTGGGGGGATTGGCATCCCAGAAAGCTTCGGCTCGCTGCCAGAAGGCGGCTGCCAAAGCATCATCAGGCTGGAAGGCATAAGCCCGTCCCAGGGGAAAGACCCAGCCGAAACGAGCTGGTTCCCAGATGAACTTGATATCCCCGGCGAAAGGCGACTGGTCACTGGTTCGTGACCAGTGCTGCAAAGGCTGCGGAGGGGACAATTCAATGGGTATGGCTTGAGGTGCGCCGAAGCGGTAAAACGATCCGGCCTGGATGGTGTGGGCTTCCTCCAGCAGGCTGGCGATTTGATCACCCATGACGGCTGCAAGGACTTCTGGAGGCGGAACGGTAAGCGGCAGTTCCGGGGCAGGCTGGAGCCATTGCGGACGTTCTGGTGTGCTTTTGACTGAAGTGAGCAGCCGGTACAGACCGCATTTGAGGCCGAGCTGGTAAAGCGCATACAAGCCGGTCTTTTGCAGGCCAAGCTGGGCGGCGGCTTTGAAGGCAATCTGAAGGCGGTTCATGTGAACCCTTATGGGCAAGGCGCGGTCAGGCGCATGCTGCTAGAGGTTGATTGGGCGGCCGGTGGAAAGGGATTCCATGGCAGCAAAGGAAGCCAGGCTGACCGCCCATATTTCGTTATAGGGGATGGGAGCGGGAAGACCCTGAAGGCTGGCCGAGAGGAAAGCCTGCCAAGCGGCTGCGTGGCCTTTGTCCTGACGGAAAGGTGAACGCATAAGGCTGCGGCGGCCGGCATGGGTCATCTCCAGGCGGCGGAAATCGTCCAGGAAGGCCACCCGCCCGCTGGAAAATACTTCCACCTGTTCTTTGGCAATCGATCTGTCGCCATTGGCCAGATAGCTGATGGTTCCCAGGGACCCATCGGGATAGGTGAGGGTGAGGATGACATTATCCTGGTGGTAACGGCCGGCGTCCGGCAAGCCCTTGGCGAAAACAGACTGCGGCGGCGCGCCAACCAGGAAGGTGAGCAAATCAATGAAATGACAGCCTTCGCCGATGATACGCCCGCCGCCCAGCAAGGGGTCGTGCAGCCAGTGCGTATCGGGCAGGAAGCCGGCATTGATGCGATAGTGCATGGCAAGCGGCTCGCCAGAGGCGGCCAGAAATTCTTTCATTCTGACTGCCAGAGGGGCAAAACGGCGGTTGAAGCCAAGCATGAGCAGGGGAGCGTGTTCCATCTCCAGGGCGGCTTTGATCTCGTCCAGTTCGGCGGTGTTGAGGGCCAGGGGTTTTTCACAATAGACGTGCTTGTGGTTTTGCAAAGCGGTGATCGTCTGGCGGGCGTGGTCATTATGGCGGGTGAGAATGGCGATATGGCTGATGGCCGGATCCTTGAAGATCTCCTGTTCAGAAGCGGTGGCGTACTGGAAGCCAAATTTCCTGGCGGCGTGGCGGGCGTTGATGCCGGAGGCAGAGGCAATGCCTACCAGGGGGACGGCTCCGGCGCGGCGCAGGGCGGGAAGGAAGGTGGCTTTGGCATAATTTCCGGCGCCCAGCACACCGATGCCTGTTTGGGCCGGATCAGCCAGCGGGGCTTCGACAGGCTCAGCCAACGGGGCGTGTTCGGGTAGAAAGACCTTGACGGCAGGTTTTTGCCGGTCTTTGGGTGGGTAGGTGAGCAAGACGCCCAGGAAAGCCTCCCCAACTTTGCCGGTGATGAGTTCATAGGCGGCAGGGGCGGCGGTGATGTCGAAGCGGTGGCTGATAAGGGGTGCAACATCCAGTTTGCCGCTGGAGATGAGGGAAATAATCGCCTCTATGTTGCGGCCTTCTGTCCAGCGCACATAGGCAAAAGGATAATCGCGTCCCTGTTCCTCGTAGGCGGGGTCATATCTGCCGGGGCCATAGGAGCGGGAAACATGGAAGGTAAGTTCCTTGGTGTAATAAACCTTGCGGGGAATGTTCATGCCTACGGCGCCGACAGCCACCACCTGTCCGCGTTCGCGTGCCAGGAGACCAGCCAGTTCCACCGGATCGTTGGAATGGGTATCGGCGCAGACCAGTACCACGTCAAAACCTTTGCCCTGGGTGAAGGCCATGCCGGCATCTTCAGCTTCGGAGCGCAGACAGGCCGTTGCGCCGAATTGTTTGCCCAGAATGACGCGCTTTGGGTCGAGGTCAACACCAAAGACTTCACAGCCAGCGGCGCGGGCGATGCCTACCGACAACAGACCAAGCAGGCCCAATCCGATGACGGCCACCCGTTCCTGCACCTGCGGGGCAGCCAGGCGAAAGCCTTGCAGGGCGATGGCGCCCAGGGTGGCAAAAGAGGCCGATTCAAAACTGACATTTTCCGGCAGTTTGAAGAGCAACGCCTGCGGTACCACGGCCAATTCGGCGTGGACGGCAAAACCGGCGCCAGCACAAGCCACCCGGTCGCCTACTTCGAAACCCTGCATGCCCTCACCGACGGCTTCAATCACACCGGCTGATGAATAGCCCAGGGTCAATGGTTGGTCGAGGCGGTTGAAAGCAGCCTGCAAGGTAGGCAGAATGCCTTCACGGCGGGCTTTATCGATCACCTGGCGCACAAGATCGGGGCGGGATTGTGCCTTGCCGACCAAATTCTTTTCGGCAAATTCCACTACCATGCGTTCCGTACCGGCTGAGACCAGGGAGACGGCAGTGCGCACCAGAGCCGTACCGGGGCGAGGCAAGGGGTCGGGAACATCAATGACTTCTGTGTTACCGTCGCGCATATTTTGCAGTAATTGTTTCATGAAAGGGTTTAACCTCCGGGGAATCCCCGTTCTTTTTTGGACTGATCCGGCAGAATGGCCAAGCATAGCTCGGAACTGCCGGGCGGATCGGTTTCATTATATTACAGAATGCGCGGCGTGATATAATCGCGGCAAGAGGGGCAGTCGTGTGTGGTTAATAGTGAACGTGGTTGAGGATTGCTTCACTCGCTGCGCTGGTTCGCAACGACGGAGGGACTGAGGATTGCTTCACTCGCTGCGCTGGTTCGCAACGACAAAGGGGTCGGGGATTGCTCCCCGGCAAAACCTCCGGGGCAAGTGGGGGTGGGACGCGCAGATCAATCATTAGCCATCAGGCAAGGTGAGGGAAAAGATGACGTCGGTTCTGTTCATCAGCAAACGCAGGGAAGATGTTTACCGGGACAAGGCTCTGGAATTCCTGAAGCAGGCATTTCCGGATACCACTGTGGTTTTCGGACTGGCTGGCGAACCAAAGCCGGAAGTCTTTGATGAATGGCAGGGAGATTATATTATCTCTTACCTGTGTCCGTGGGTGCTGCGGCCAGGACTGTTATCCCGGGCGAAGGTGGCAGCGATCAATTTTCACCCGGCGCCGCCGGAATACCCCGGCACAGGCTGTACGAATTTTGCCCTGTATAACCAGGAAACAAGTTATGGTGTGGTTTGCCATCACATGGCGCCTGGCGTGGATTCGGGGCCGATGGTGGCAGTGAAGCGTTTTCCCATACTGGAGAGCGATACAGTTTATTCCTTGACCCAGCGCTGCTACGGATTCATGCTGGCCCTGTTCTATGAGATCGTTGCGTTGATAGCTGAAGGCAAATGCTTGCCGGTCTCGCCGGAAACATGGACGCGGCAACCGTACCGCCTGAAAGACCTGAATGCCTTAAAGGTGATCACCCCGGATATGTCGAAAGATGAGATTGAGCGGCGCATTCGGGCGGTTACTTATCCGGGGTATCTGGGAGCGCATATGGTGATTTATGACATGGTGTTTGAATACCGGGGAAAAGAAAGCGAACTGCCAGCAGTTTGAATTTGCTCAAATTAAAGAGACGGTTAGCCGCTGGCATGTTTCGTTTCGCCATTTATGTTTCGTGTAGATTAAATGTAGTTACCTGGCTTCCTCCCTAAAATGAGGGCTTAACGTATAATGTTACTGGGATTGGGCCAAACGAAAAGAAGCATTCCCGGGAGGTTGGATGCAGGAGCAGCAAAAGATCACCATTGGCTTTTGGCCGACCTTTGCTATTGCGCTGGCGGGGCTGCTGGCCGTGGGGGTTGTTGAGAACAGTACCTGGGGCGTTTTGTGGGGTGTGAAGGTTTCCGGGTTGGTGCTGGTATTAATAGGTTTGGGAGGATATTTTCTGTGGCGGAGTCAGGCACCTAATATCCGACTGGTGCGCACAGGGCTGGAATGGGTTTATAGCTTGACCTTGTTAGCGTTGGTTGGTTCCTGGATCCTTTCACCCGATCCGCGACAAGGGCTAACCAGAGTGAGCTGGCTTTTGGCTTATGTCTTGCTGTTTTACATCCTGGCAGATGCGTGTGAATCGGGGGTAGATCGCAGGGCAGTCATTGCGGCCTTGTTGACAGTTAGTGGGGCATTGATGTTCTTATCAATTATTGATGTCGTCAAGGCCTATTCCCGGTGGTTTGTGGAAGCTGGTTCATGGTGTTTGCCACCCTCTGTATATCGGTTTGAGAGCTTGTTGGGAAGCCCCACAGCTTTGATGGGGTTGGCCAACCTTTGTGGGCCACTGGCGTTGGTGGCCCTTTTACGCGTTCAGAATAACTGGCAGAGGGCATTGCTGGGACTATGGCTGGCGGCATATTTTATGGTTCTTCCGTTCTCATTGTCTAACGGCGGGCAGGCTGTGGGGGCAGTCTGGATAGGGTTGCTGCTGGTATATGGTTTAAAAACAAGGAAGTTGAAGACCACCTGGGGCAAGCTCTCGATGAATGGAAAGGCTCTGGCCGGCGTGGCCGGGCTTTTTGTGCTGGCGGCAGTGGTTGCAGCAACTATTGTGTTCATCAAGACGTTGGATGCTGGTGACAGCCTGGGCGGAATGAGACAGATCTGGCTGAATACGATACAGGTGTGGTCATCCAATCCCTGGTTCGGCTCAGGGCCGGGAAGGTTTGGCTTTGGATATCTGACGGCGGCAGACAGCATTCCACCAAGGTTTTGGATGCTGCAGGCGATGAACCTGCCGGCACAGCTGGTGGCTGAATTTGGCCTGGCAGGTGGTTTTGCTTTTTTGGGGTTGTTGATTGGCAATATAAAATGGCTCCGGGAGCGTTTCCGGCTGGTGGAAGAAAAAAAAAAGGGTGGGGAATTGCCATCCTGGCGGGGTGCGCTGCGTGGGGAGCGCATGCACTGGTGGATGATTTGAGCGGATCAGCAATGGTCATGACAGCCTGGGTGTTGATGTTGGCCTGGTTCGTCAGTCTGCCCGAAAGTCCTTTGAACCGCTGGGAACAAGTCAGTAACCCCATCATGATTATTCCGGGTTTGATGTTGGCGATTGGCGCTGGCTGGGGGTTGTGGGCTTATGCGCCTTTGTCACTGGGTCTATTGGCTGCCCAGCAGGAGAATTATCCGGTAGCTGCCCCACTATTTGCGCTTAGTGCTGAGCGTGATCCGAATTTCTCTTATTATGCTGCCCAGAGCGGGTACGCGTGGGCGCGCTCTGGAGTACAAAGTGGGAATGAAAGGCATTTGGAATTGGCTCATCAGGCCTTTGAAAAAAGTCTGGAGATTGAACCTGCGGTTTCCCTGTTTCGAGCGAACATGGCTGTAGTGGATTGGCAGAGCAGTGGCTTGCATGACAAGGCTATCGCCAATATGCAAAAAGCTGTTGCGCTTTCGCCGTATGAGCCAAGTTATCATCTGAATCTGGGATGGTTTTTTGAAAAGCGAGGTTTCGTTTTCCAGGCAACAGGGGCTTATTGCCGGGTGCTGGAGCTGGAACCAGACTGGGCACCGCATCCATTTTGGCAGACCACTGAAATACGCCGGGAAGCGCTTGCCAAATGCTTTGGTGCTGGTGAACTGGTGATGGATAAGGACGAGCTTTATTGGGTAAAAGCGCGTCGGGCTGTCGAAGATGGTGAACTGGCACAAGCCGAAATCCATCTGGCCTATGCTGCCTGGGTTGGAGAACCTGCATTGGCGATCGAGGTTGGCCGGGGGTTACTGGACGAAGGACGCGGTGATCGTACAGGGGCGATGGCAGCATATGAAAAAGTGGCTGAGATCGTGCAGAGACCTGTACTACACAGTCCACAGCCGTTCATGCTGGTATATACTGAACAGGTGAATCGCCGCCAGGGAATCACTGACGATCTTTTGCCTGGATATTTGCAACTGGACACGGATGTTGGACAATTCCTTGCCCTGGAAAAGTTGTATGCCACCTATCGGGATATGGGGGAATGTGAGAACGCAGCGAGGGTCTGGCAGGTCTGGCAACAGGCGGTGCATGGCGGCGCATTGGAGATGAAACCTCTAATGCCCGGATGTTTAAAAGGAGGAAGTGATATTGGGCAATAATCTTCGAGCAATCAATTGGCGGTACCTGCTGCGGGAGTCAGTGTTGATCCTTGCTTTGAGCTATTTATTTCTGCTTGCCAGCACACATAACGGGCTGGTGAGCTATGATATTTTCTGGATCACGACTGGATTGTTCGCTGTTTTCACGGTTTTGTGGATTGTGTTTGGACAAGCGGTTGGCCTGAAAAAAGAACTGATGGTGATAGCGTTTTTGGGGGTTCTGGCGATTGCGGCTTATTTTTCCATTGACCCCCGCCGTTCTTTCACGGAGGTATGGCTGATTGGGGCGGCGCTATTCCTTTTCTTGCTGGCATCTGATCTGGTAAACAGGGGCTGGGATGTGGAGCTCTGGGTGAAGGCATTGCTGATTGTGGGGGCGATCATTATGGCATTAACCTGGCGGGAGGCGATCGTCTGGTATTGGCAGTGGCTGGGCAGCACAGGCAAAATCTGGCCAGACCTGTTCTATCGCCTGCCTGCCCCGAATTTTTTGGCGATATTCCTGAATGTTCTGCTGATGGTGGCGGGGGCCAGTTTTGTGTTCAGCAAGTCAAAGGCTGCCAGATGCTTGTTGGGGATATGGATGGCATCCGCCGTGGGGCTGATCTACCTGACATCCTCGCGCGGCGGCTGGCTGGGGACGGCGGCTGGCCTGGGGGTGGTGATCTTCTTCACAGCTTTGGCTTTTCCGGAGAAGCGCAAGGCGTTGTTTGACTGGATGCGAAGGCACCGATTTATTACGATCATGATCTTTATTGCCGGTTTCACAGCTTTACTGGTATTTGGATGGGTGTTTTATCAGCACTCAAAACTGCCCAGCCATGCAGCGGTTGGTGTTTCACGTGCCTTTTTGTGGAGCCCGGCATGGCAGGCGTTTCTGCGGTCGCCGATCATTGGCAGCGGTCCGTATACCTACATCAGTTTCTTCGTGCAGCAACAATCAACCCCGCCTTCGCCACTGTACCTGTATGCGCATAGTATTTATCTGGATTTATTGAGCGGCAGCGGCGTGGTTGGACTGGCTGTGTTTCTGGTGATGATTGCCGGATTGATTGCTGGGTTAATCGGGAAATTCCGCACAACGACGGGCGCAGAGCGGGGGGCGGCGGTGGCAGCGCTGGGCGCGCTGGCTGCTTTCCTGGTGCATGGTGTGGCGGACAGTGTACACCATACCATCCCGACAGCGGCCTGGCTGCTGGCTGTGGTTTTCGGTGTGGGGATTGGTAACCGACAGGAGGAAAAACCGCATCGCCTGGGACTTTCCGTGATGGTGGGGTTGGTTTTGGTATTGACCGGGGCGGTCAACCTTTGGGCGGAAAAACCCATGATGGAAGGTGTGATTGCCGGAAATTCCGGTATGTGGCAGGAAGCCAAAACAAATTTGGAAGAAACCATCGCTCGCGATCCTGGTCTGGCAACCGGTTACCAGCAGCTTGGTTTGGTGGAAAGCAAGCTGGCAGAGCAGGGAAGGACAGCAGAGCTGGAGAATGCCATTGCTCATTTTGAACAGGCTGTGGAAAAAGACCCCTATTGGGGATTGAACCACGCCAATCTGGGCGTTCTATACCGGGAGCAGGGAGACCTGCCTCGTTCTGTGGATGAGCTTGAGAAGGCGGTGGGGATTGCTCCGAAAAGTGCGTTGTATCTTTTGAATCTTGGCGTCAGTTATGAAATGCTTGGCCGGGATGAGGCAGCAATCGCGGCATATGATGCCGCTTTGCTCTTGCAGCCAATATGGGTAAATTCGAGCTTTTTCCGCGAGACTTCTTTACGATCTGATCTTGCGGCATCACGAATGGTTGACGAGGCGGTAAAGAAAATCAACCTGGCTGAAGCGGAAGAAAATCTGAAGCAGGCCCAGCTACGGATGTCAGCTTACCTTGAGGTGATCCCGTTTTATTTGGAAGTTGACCGCCTGGAGGATGTGGAACAGGCAATTCGCTATGCCAAACTGGCATATTCCACAAAGGTTGAGGAGCGACTGGTATTGCAATGGTATGAGGCCGATCTGGCGGCACAGAAGGGAGATCTTTCACAGGCAGCCAGACTGGGAGATGATGTGGTACAACGTTATTTGTGGCAGGGCATCAATGGTCCCGGCACTTTGGGGCAACTGATGTACAATCAACTGGTCTTTCGGCGGCCGGCAATGGTGATGGAGACTGTGCCGCAAATGGCGATGATCCTGCTGCCAGATGAATGGGGGGCGCGGCTGTACCAGGTTGCTGAGTGGCACAGGCAGGCTGGTGATGAGGAGCGGGCGGAAGGACTGCTGCAGGAATTGCGGCGGCACATCCCGGATTTTGTTATCGAGATGGAATGATCAACACCATCCATGAAAACCGGGCTCACTAACAGAAATTTTGATTAGTTGGACAGGATGATATTGGGCAACACCCTGATTTCGATGTAAAATCAGGGGAAAGCACTGGCATTTTCTATTGTTTTTCAGGGGTTTTTGCATGCTGCGCAGGTTTTCTGCCAATTTTGCAGTCTTTTCCATTTTCCTGGATGCCATTCTGATCGATTTTGCATTGGGATTGGCGGCTTTATTGCGCCTGCCCTTGAATATCCTTGGTTTCGTGATGCCGGTACCCTCACCAATACGGCTGCCGTGGGTGCTTTTTATCTTGTTTCCGGCGTTGTGGCTTAGTGTTTTGTTGTTGTTTTCGGTTTATGACGGGCGCAAGAATTTGCGCTGGGTGGATGAAATTGGCAGTCTGACACTGGGATCGCTTTTGGCAGCCGTCTCAATGGCGGGCGTGTTATATCTCTCTTACAGGGATGTTTCGCGGTTTTTGTTCCTGATGTTTGTTGTTGTCGGGTACGGGTTGCTGTTATCCTGGCGCCTCATGGTCAGGGCAACTTTTCGCAGCCGGCGTTTGCAGGGCTTGCGGCACCGTCTGGTGCTCATCCTGGGAGCAGGGCGGGTTGGCCGAGGGTTAATTGACCAGATTCTAGACCAGCCGGATGTAGGAATTCGCATTGTAGGATATCTGGATGATGACCCGGTAAAACAGGAAAATGAACTGGATGTGCTGGGATCGCTGGATGCTGCCCGACAATTGGTGCTTGATACGGATGTGGATGATGTGGTCGTGGCTTTACCACAGGCCGCATTCAACCGGCTGAATGAGGTGGTGTCGGGGTTATTTGACCTTCCAGTGCGGGTGTGGGTGATCCCGGATTATTTTGCATTGACTTTGCACCAGGCTTCGGTGGAAGAATTTGCCGGATTGCCGATGCTGAACCTGCGGGCGCCGGCGATCACGGAATATCAGAGAATGGTGAAACGGGCATTTGATCTTGTAGTCACGCTGCTGTTCATGCCTTTTCTACTTCCATTTATGGGTTTGATCGCGCTTGCTATTCGACTTGATTCACCTGGGCCGGTTCTTTACTGCCAGAAGCGCATGGGGGAAAACGGTCGGGTATTTGAGATGATCAAATTTCGCACCATGGTGGCGGATGCGGATCTGCAGCGCCATCTTGTGGAGAGTATAAATGGTGATGGTCAAGTAATCCATAAACAGCGCAATGATCCCAGAGTGACACGCGTGGGAAAGATATTAAGGCGTACAAGCCTGGACGAGCTACCGCAGTTGTTCAATGTGTTGAGGGGGGAAATGACTCTGGTGGGGCCGCGGCCGGAATTGCCATATCTGGTGGAAAAATATGATCTCTGGCAGCGCAAACGCTTTGCTGTTCCACAGGGCATGACAGGCTGGTGGCAGGTGCAGGGCAGGAGCGACCGGCCGATGCACCTAAATACAGAGGATGATCTGTACTATGTGCAGCATTATTCGCTATGGCTGGATGTGCAGATCCTGATCAAGACAATGTGGGTGGTGATCAAGGGCAAGGGGGCTTTTTAGGGTGGGTTGTTTTCCAGATCAGGTGTTTGGGGCAGTGTTCGTTAACCGTAGCGCAGATCTTCAATGGGGGGCACGCCTGGTGCAGGATTGTAACGCCGCAGACCGACAGCCTGCATCATCAACTTCCACACGAAAAGGGGATTTAAGAGCAAATAGCGCCGCCACAACCTGTGAGGTTCCTTGACAAGTCGGAAGAGCCATTCCAGACCAAAACGCTGCAAAAAAGGGGGGGCCTGGGGTAGTGTTCCGGCATGGAAGTCGAAGGCGGCGCCAACTGCCAGCACAGGCATGGAGAGCGCATGACGGTATTCGTAGGCCCAAACTTCCTGGCGGGGGCAGCCCAAGCCGACCAAAACGATCCTGGCCCCGCTGGAGCGAATGGTGTGAACGATCTCGTTCTTTTCCTCCGGTGTAACCTGCCGGAAACGCGAGGGCTGCATTCCGGCGATCTGCAAATCAGGGAAGCGGGCAGTGAGACGCTCTGCAAAGCGCTGGATGACCGCTGGCTGGCTGCCATACAGGTAAATGGGCAGGCCATCACGAGCAGCTCGCTCACAAACCTTGAGGGTCAGGGTTGGACCATAGACGCGGTCCGGCAGACGGGTTTTATGCAGCAGGTTGAGCGCCCAACGAACTGGCTGACCATCCGGGGTGATCAGGTCAAATTGATTGAGACGGTAACAATGGACAGCATCCAGTACGCCGGTCATGACACCATGCACAGCCAGGGCTGAGATCGCCATTGGCTGGCCAGCCTGGGCTGCTATTGCAATCCTGTTGACAGCGGCTTCATAATCAACGGCATTGACGAGGACGCCGAGGACATTGAACTTGCCAAGATCAATCATGCCTGGGTTACCCAACGATCCCGGTTCTGCTCGTACATTTCACGCAGGATGTGCGGCACATCATACTGCATCTGCCAATCGGGGTAGTGGGATTGAAACTTGCTCAAGTCGCTGATATACCATATATGATCGCCGATGCGGTTAGTTTCTGTGTACGTCCACTTTATTTCATTGCCGGTGATCTCTTCGCAAAACCTGATTGCTTCCAGCATCGAGCAATTGCTGAATCGTCCGCCGCCCATGTTGTAGACTTCGGCCACCCGCGGGGATTTGTAAAAGGCATATATGGCGTTGATGAGGTCGGCGCTATGGATATTGTCGCGAACCTGCTTGCCTTGGTAACCATAAATGGTGTAGGGGGTATTATTGGCGGCGCATTTCATCAGGTAAGCCAGGAAGCCGTGCAACTCAGCGCCGGAGTGGTTGGGGCCGGTAAGGCAGCCGCCACGCAAGCAGGTTGTGGGCATGTCAAAATAGCGGCCATACTCCTGCACCATGACATCTGCGGCAACCTTGGATGCACCGAAGATGCTGTGCAAAGAATTATCGATGGTCATACTCTCGGGGATACCCCTGGCATAGGGATGCTGGGGGTCAATCTCCCAGCGAGTTTCATTTTCGATGAGTGGCAATCGGTTGGGAGTGTCCCCATAAACCTTGTTGGTGGATGTGAAGATGAAGACAGCATCCGGATTTGTTTGGCGGGTGACTTCCAGCATATTCAGGGTGCCAGTGGCATTAACGCCGAAGTCGGTCAGCGGCTCGCGGGCTGCCCAATCGTGAGAGGGTTGGGCAGCAGTGTGAATAACCAATTTGATGGATTTTCCATAGCGTTTGAATATTTCCGTCAGCGAGTCGAAGTCACGGATATCAGTATCGTAATGGGTGTAATGATCAGCCAGGCGTTGTTTGAGTACCTGGCGACGCCATGTGGTAGAGGCTTTGGGTCCAAAAAAATAACTGCGCATATCGTTGTCGATGCCGACGATATCGAAGCCCTCCCGGGCAAAAAACTCCGCGGCCTCCGAGCCAATGAGTCCAGAGGAGCCAGTGATCATCACTACGGTCATAATGCACTCTCCGTTCTGCTGTGTGGTTTCAATGGATTTGCTGTCCCGACTGGCTGGATAGGCTGGAAAAGGATCGTTTTAAAAGTGTACGCTGCGCCGAACATGTCTGTGGCCTGCCAACCAGTAATAATTATATATCTCCCTGTTCATGCAGTCCAGAGAGTGGTTGGACAGCATGTCATGGCTTTCTCAAAGTTAATATTCAATTTGCTTCTTTGATTGATGGCACGAGGCCGGACGAAAGACGGTCTGTGCATCACCGGGGTTTATTCACCGCACGTTTCTTTTCCTCCCCCGGCCTATGAAGTCTGATCTACAAATCCAATCCGTGCCGGGGGAGGAATCCATTATCATCAGCATTTTGCAGCTACTTTGATCTGGATGACCTTCACTGTTTTGGAAAATCGTAAATGTCAAGCTTTCTTGAGAAGGCCATGGGACAGCAGGATGGCCTTCTCAAAACAGCCCCTCCCCGAAACACGGTTGACATGGAAAGCGATATATTTTTAGAGGATGTCGTATAGCTTAATTGACTGGAATTGGATATAATGGTCTTGTTCGTGAGGCGCATGAACGCTGGTGGTTTGGGCCGCAAGAACGATTTCCGGGATTGTCTATTCTGGTGGTTTGGTGGAGGGAAAAGATGCGAAAACCCGCCTGGTTGTTGTTGACATTCATCTGTTTGTCGGCCTGTGGTTTGCCTTTTAATCTGATGCAAAGTTCTGAAACAGTTGCGGAGATTGTGCCGCTGACCGAGACCTTGCAGGCGGTGAGTGTGGAAGAGGTATTGGCGGTGGAGGCGTGCCCGGCCTGCCCGACCTGTGGGCCTGCCATTGCTGAGTGTTCAGAAATGGTTGAGGATATGTCTCCGCTGGTTACGGAAATGGCTGCCACAATTGAAGCCTATCGTTCGGAGTTGGACATCATGGCCGCCATGCCGCCAATGCCTGAGCCTGTTCTGGCTGACGGAGGTATGCCCGCCCTGACCGCAACGGCAGACACTGGCAACCCTCTTGCAGCACTGCCAGAAGCAATGCCCGGCGTTCTGCAAAGCGGAGGGAAATATCGGGCAACCGAGGTTACCTATAAGCAGAATTTTGCCCATCCAGACAAGGGGTGCAACTGGATGGGAATTGCTGGCCAGGTGCTGGATGGGTCTGGACTTCCTGTGAAAAATTTAGTGGTGGTCGCCGAGGGCGTCCTGCTGGGTCAGGAAGTGCGGAAGATCGATCTTACTGGTCTGCACACCGCTTATGGGCCGGGAGGATACGAGCTGGAAATTGGCAGCCAGGTTGTGGCTTCTGCCAATATGATCTACGTGACCGTTTTTGACCTTGAGGGTAATGCGCTTTCTTCTCCTGTGTCGGTTACGACTCGTGCAGATTGCAAACAAAATTTGCTCGTGTTGAACTTTCAGCAAATGCCATAGCAATTACTGGAGGCCTCTGGAATTTGCTGTGAAAATGGTTTGGTGGGGGTGTTTCTGGCGCGGAGCGCCAAAAACACCCCCATATCTAATATGCTTCACAGTTGTTCCCAATGATCCTTACTGGATGCTGTGAACCACACGCACCCTGCAAAGTGCGTGTGGTTTTTCTGTTCAGGTTTGCTGTTTGGGGATGAGATGCCCTTACGGTATAATTCAAACACTAGCTGAGCGGAGTGAACAGGATGATTGGATGGATGAGTACCGGCCTATGACAGATAGCGCTTCTTTCCGGTTTACACCAAAACGGACACTGGAAGCTGCCATGAAATTGTGGTGGTTTGTGGCTGCTGTGATGCTTTTCGGAGCAGGGGCAGGATGGGGAATGCATGTTTTGCGGCCTGCGATGTATGAGGGGCGGGCTTCTTTGTCTACCGGCATTGATTATGTGCGCACCGGGCCACTGACCGACCTGGAAGAAGATCAGGCGATGGGTTTGGTGGGGGATGTGATAACCGCCACCGACACATTGGAAGCTGCGATAGGCCGGGCAAAGGAGCAAGGCATCACAGTATCAATTGAGGATCTCCAGGTCAATGGGTATAGTGAACGTCACAATTTCACCTGGGTGCTGCGTGTGCGGCATGCAAACCCGGAGGCGGCTGCCGTTTTGACCAATGCCTGGCAGGATGCGGCATATGCCGCGCTTGCAGAGGCTTATGGGCATGCCTTGATGGCAGAGGAACTGCTGAATTATACAAAGTCATTGACCAGCTGTCTGGAAAACAGCATGGCTGTCGAGCCGACGCATGCTTACTGCACGGCCAGAAATCTGGAAGAAATTCAGAAAGAACTGCTGGCGGCCAATGCGGCAAAAAAAGAAGAGGTGCTTGCCAGCCGAGGGTTGTTCCCGGCGATGGCCTTCACCATTGCCGAGCGGTCAGCGGCGCCTTCTGCGCCGGTGCAATATGCGCGCAACAGCCTGGTATTGTGCGGAGCACTGCTGGGTTTTATTCTGGCAGTGTGCCTGGTGTATTGGCAGATGCCCAGACGGTTGTTTGTGAGAGATGGACGTGATTGATCGTTTGCGCCGGGGAACAGCAGACGGCCTGTGGATGGGGCTGGTTTTTTTGCTGCCCATCACAAGTATGCCACTGGTGGTGAATCTGTTGCGTTCCAATGTGGTAGCTTCGCCTTCCATTTTGCTTCTGGTTGGATTGGTGTTCATCTGGTTCCTGCCTTATGTTTGGCAGAGCGGGAGTTTGCCACGCCAGGCATTGCCTTTGCTGGCGTTTGTGCTGGCGGCAGTCTTTGCAACTGCGCTTTCCAGTTTTTGGCGAGTCCCGCCTTACAAGGATATTTCCGGGCTGCGCAATTCACTTTCTGCGATGGGGACCCTGTTCATCGGGGTTTGTTTTTATCTGGTGGCAAGTGTATACGCCAACAGCGAGAAGCGCCTGGAGCAGGTGTTGCGCTGGTTGAACTGGAGCGGGCTGATTGTGATCTGCTGGTCGCTGCTGCAAACGGCAGTATGGTTCGGCTTGGGCCGTTATCCTGAATGGCTGCGCACGATCCACGGCTGGTATTCGGTGGGTACTCTGTTTCGCCAACGGACGACCGGCTTTGCTCTGGAACCATCCTGGTTGGCACATCAATTGAATTTATTGTTCCTGCCATTTTGGCTGGCAGCGGTGGTACGGCGGCATTCAGTTCACCGGCTGCGCGTGTTGAAGAAATTGATTGCAGAGGATTTCCTTCTAGCAGGCGGGGTGGTCGTGCTGGGATTGACGTTATCGCGCGTTGGGCTACTGGCGTTCCTGTTGATGGTGGCATATTTGCTGGTACGGATGAATATCTGGCTGAAGAGGATGGTCCAGGGCTGGGTTTTTCGGCGCTGGGCAAAAGAGACTGGCCGGATGCGTTTGAAAGAGCATCTGCTGGGCTGGGGCGTGACGTTGGTCATGCTCGCAGTTTATTCGGGATTGTTTTTGGGGGTCGGGTTCATCCTGTCCAGGGTTGACCCGCGCATGGGTGACCTGTTCAATTTCTCGCTTCGGCAAGAGAATCCGTTATTGGCATATGCCAATGCATTGAATTTCTCTTCCCGGCTGGTATATTGGGAGGGCGGTTGGAATATATTCAACGATCACGCCTTGTTTGGCGTGGGCCTGGGCAATGCTGGCTTCTTTTTTCCCGATAAGTTGAGTGGATATGCCTGGTGGCTGGTGGAAGTGCGCGATCTGGTGTTTCGCTCTTCGACGCTGCTGAATGTTAAGAGCCTCTGGGTACGCCTGTTGGCAGAAACCGGAATCATTGGCTTCAGCCTTTTCAGTGTGTGGTTTTATCTTATGTGGCAAACCGGTCGCGCATTGGAGGGGGAAGACGGCCTGTTGAAAAAGAGAATGGCGCTTGCATCCCAATTTCTGGTCATCGGGTTTATGATTGAAGGATTCAGTGTTGATTCGTTTGCCATGCCTTATTTGTGGTTTTCGGCAGGGCTGGTGACAGCCGCTTATTTTCTGGATTATTCCGGGCAAGGTGCATCATGCCCTGAAAAGAGGACATTTTGAAAAAAACATCCAAGCTGGTACCTGTTGTGGTGATCGTTCTGGTGGTTCTGGTCTGCTGTTCAATTGTGGCCTGCCTGGTTTTGGGCGGGTTAAGCTATTGGGGACTACAGAAAGTGGAAGAAACGGCGGCTTCTCTGAGCAATGAAGAATTGCCTGGTCTGGACTATTTTGGAGTGCCCTTGCCAGACGCTGCACCGGAGGTTGTGCCAACGGTGGTGATTCTTCCAGAATCCCAGGCAGCCATAGAAACCCTGGAGACCTTGCAAAGGGCGATCGTGCCTGTCAATGATCTGCGCGAGCTGGCGATGCGTCTGGGCGGCAAAAGTAATATTCCGGAAGTGCTGGAGGAAACACCAATTGCTTACAAATTGGGCGACCAAAAGAATTTCTGGATCTCGAACATGGATACCAATGAAAACACGTCGATCACGGCCAGTCTGCGCTATGAAACGGAGCATGTGTATTTCTGGATTGAAGATGGTGTAACGTACAATGCGGATGATCTGAAAAAGCTGGTGGATACATTTGAAGAGAAGATTTACCCCACCAATCGGGAATTCTTTGGTGAGGAATGGTCGCCGGGGATTGACAACGACCCACATCTATACATTGTGTTCGCACGCGGTCTGGGCTCAACGGTGGCGGGCTATTTTTCGTCAGCCGACTCAGTTCATCCCATGGCTCATGAATATTCCAATGGTCACGAGACTTTCATGATCAGCGCAGATAATAACCGGTTAAGCGATAAATACCTGTATGGGGTGCTGGCGCACGAATTTCAGCACATGATCCATTGGTATCAGGACCGCAATGAAACCACGTGGTTAAACGAGGGGTTTGCCGAATTGGCTGCATTCCTAAACGGGTATTACTCCGGCGGTTTTGATTTTCTGTTTGTCAGCCAGCCGGACATGCAATTGAATCACTGGCCCAATGACACCTATGCGACCACACCCCATTACGGGGCGGCGTTCATGTTCGTCAATTATTATCTGAACCGGTTTGGTGAAGATGCCACAAAAGCCCTGGTTAAAGCCCCGGAAAACGGCATGGACAGCATTGATGTTGTCCTGGCGAACCTGGGGATCATTGACCCACTGACGGGGAAGATCATTGGAGCGGACGATGTCTTTGCGGACTGGGCAGTGACGAATTATTTGTTGGACCCGAATGCTGGTGATGGACGTTATATTTACCAAAACCATCCCGGGGCGCCAGGTACATATGAAACCGAATGGGTGACTGACTGTCTGTCTGATTGGCAGGACAGGACAGTTCATCAATACGGTGCAGACTATATCCGCATTTCGTGTGCAGGAACCACGCTGGAATTCGAAGGCTCCACCGAGGTAGCGCTGCTGCCAGAGGATGCCTATTCCGGGGATTATGCCTTCTGGTCCAACCAGGGCGATGATTCGGATATGACCCTGACCAGGGAATTCGATTTTCGTAATGTCAGTGGGGAATTGAGCCTGTCATATTGGACCTGGTATGATATCGAAGAGGACTATGATTATGTGTATCTGGCGGTTTCAGAGGATGGCGAAAAATGGCAAATCCTCAAAACACCTTCAAGCAGGATAGAAAATCCTTCCGGCAACAGTTATGGGTGGGGGTATACCGGCCTTTCTGGCGGGGATGGATCCTGGATCCAGGAGACAGTTGACCTTTCAGCCTATGCCGGTCGGGAAGTTTGTCTGCGGTTTGAGTATGTTACAGATGCGGCGGTGAATGGGGAGGGTTTGCTGGTCGATGACATTTCCATCCCGCAAATCAATTATTTCACCGATTTTGAGCAGGACGATGGCGGCTGGGCTGGAGATGGCTTTGTGCGGGTACAGAATCGCTTACCGCAGACCTATGCGGTTTCGCTGATCCGCATTGGGAGCCAGGGAAATGAAGTGGAAACCTGGCAATTAAAGACCGGGGAAAAGCTGCAACTTGTGCTGGATGAAGATCAAAATGGGCAGGATGTGGTGCTGGTGGTCAGCGGCACAACCCGCTTTACCCGCCAATTGTCAACCTATCGTTTCAGGCTTGTGCCATAAAGGACTGAATACAAGGATCAATAAAAGGCCAGGGCGTTTTCAGCCCTGGCCAATTTTATAAGGGGTTCATTTGGGAGCGCGTAATTCCTGAAGTTCCAATTGCAGTTCGTCGCGGCGCTGTTCCCCTGCCTGGCGGATATCTTTGTAGGTTTGGTTGGCCAGTTCAGATATCTTTGCCCGAAGATTGTCTCCAGAATAGGGGGTGAGGAGCAATACCAGACTGGAGGCGACCACGCCGCCCATCATAGCCCCAGACAAGAAATAGATTAGTCGTCGCATTTTCATTCTCCTTATTGCGAAATATGGATGGGTTGATCAAATGATGCCCAGCCAGGCCGGGCAATTCCAGCTTTGAAAAAGAGGATGGGTGCACCGGCAGTGACCCAGATGCCGACAAGGGCATAGCGCAGGTAGCGCAGGGCGTAGGATAGAATACCCGGGTCTCTTGGGAAGACCGCACCCAGACCGTACCAGAAAATGAACACACCTGCCAGACCAATGATGTAACGCATGATCTTTTGGGTGGGGCTTCCTGCGGGGTTAAAGCCAGCGAATCTTGCGTGCAGCCATATCAAACCAGCCGCCATCCCAAACAAGGTGCCGCTGGCAGAAAACACACCCTCGGGATTCAATGGATCAACGAGCGAACCTGGATACGAAATCTCGGAGGTCTGCTGCCATGCAACAGGAAGCTGCCAGGCGGAGAGCAGGATCAATGGGATGAAGACAAGCACGATCATCAAAATGGAAATGGTAAATGCCAGTACGATTTGGCGGCGGAGGGTTTTGCCTCTGAACAGACGCAGAAGGGGTTTTTCCAGTCTGGTGACAGCCATCAAGACCAAAGCACCGATCAGCCAACCCAGCAGGACATCGCTGAGAAAGTGTACACCCAGGAGGATGCGGGAAAAACCGATCAAGAAAATCACGGCGATCACTATGATCTGTTGCCATTTCTGTTTGAGGTGGATAGCAAACATACCCCAAACACTGGCTGCATTTTGGGCGTGGCCAGAAGGCAGACCAAAGGATGTTTCTGTTTTATACAACACGCGCACGCGACTGTCGACCCAGTAGGGGCGCGGGCTGTGAAAACAGAGCTTGAAAAAGGAATTGACCCCGTTGCTGAGCAAAAGGATAATGCCGATGCGGATACCCAGAATAGCATCAAAGCACCAGAAAATGGCCGGCATGAAAATCAGGTAAAATTGTTCTTCCCCCAGCATGGTGAAAGCGGTCAGGGGAACTTTCAGCCAGCTTCCCCATTGTTGGATAAAGAGAATAATGGTGATCTCAAGTTGATTTAACGCTTCCATTTTTCGTTTCCTTACCTTTGGCTGTCAATTGACGATTCTCACACTTTTATTGTACACTCAATCCATGCTTAAGAGAGAAAACAAGTGGCTGGATCTTGCCGCTGCATTCTTCCTGTTTGTCGTATTCTGGGTGACAGCGCTGCGCCTGAGTGCAACGGGTTGGTCTGAGGATCTACGGCCAGTCCGCAGCTTTGTGGTGCTGGGTTTCCTTGTAGGCTATTTATTGGGGCTGAGCTCATTTCCTCGCTGGGCGGTGTTTCTGATCGGCGGGAGTTATAGTATTCTTTTAATCCCGTGGGTACTTGGGGCGGGCTTGGATGCGGAAATTGAGTGGGGAGAAAGATTGATCAGCCTCTCGGGGCGGCTGCAGGAATCATTTCAACTGTTTGTAACCAACCAACCAATCCAGGATTATCTTCTGTTCGTTTTCAGCATGGCCATCTTGTTCTGGTTGATGAGCCTGGTGGGCGGATTTCAACTCAGCAGTTCTGGCAAACCCTGGCTGGCGCTGCTGGTGGCCGGGATTGCGATGGTGAGCATTGATATCTCCAGCCCTGAAGTTGTGCATCGCGGGCGGTATAGCGGGGCCTGGATGCTGTTTGCTCTGCTGAGCCTGGGGCGTCTGTATTTTGTGGGTGAGCGGGTGCGCTGGGGCAGGCAGGGCATTGCGGTGGATTCTGATGCTGGAATTGACCTGGGGCGCAGCATGGCGATCATTGGTCTGGTGCTGGTGCTGGTTGCCTGGAACATCCCGACTGTTGTGGGACTCTTACGGCCGGATTCGGCCCCCTGGTGGCAGTTTTCGCAATTGCGCCAGAGGCTGCAAAACCTGACTGCTGGTTTGAATGTGCCGCAATACAGTACGGCAGATTTTTCTTATAGCAACGAGCTGAAATTGGGCAGCGGTACACCGCTGGAACGGGTGGAACTTTTCCAGGTGCAGGCTTCACGCGATCATCCAACAGGGATTCCTTTTTATTGGCGCGGCCAAAGCTACAACCTGTATACCGGGGATGGCTGGAAGAACACGATAACAAAGGAGCATGAGATTGCGCCAGCGGAATGGCCGGTGCGTGAACTGCCGCTGGCAGACAGGGTGGAGATCGAATTGACATACACCATCCGGGCGGCTTCGCTGCAAACCCTGTATCCACCTGAGCAGCCGCAATCGGTCAGCCGGCAGGCGATTTGGGTGGGCGACAGCGCAATGGAGGGACAGGTGGATTTGATTGCCGTCAAGTCGGCAAGAGCGTTGCTTGCCGGGGAGGTGGTCAGGGTTGAAACACGGCTGAATGATCTAACCGTTGCCAGACTGCGCCAGGCGGGGGATGGATATCCAAACTGGGTTCGGGAGCGATATTTGCAGCTTCCGGAGGAGTTTCCTGAAACGATCCGCACTTTGGCAGAGAATTTGACCCGCGAGGCAGAAACGCCTTATGACAAAGCTCGTATCATCACAGTTTTTTTGCGCAATGAAATCCGCTATGAGGAACAAATTCCGCAACCGCCCACAGACCAGGATGTGATCGAGTGGTTTCTGTTCAGCCACAAAGCCGGATTTTGCAACTATTATGCCACCAGCGAAGTGCTGATGCTGCGTTCGCTGGGGATACCAGCTCGGATAGCCGTGGGTTTTGTGCAGGGAGAACCGGATGTAGAGAAACAAAATTTTTACCGGGTATTCATGAAAGATTATCACGCCTGGCCGGAAGTGTATTTCCCTGAAATTGGCTGGGTGCAGTTTGAGCCAACTGCCAATCAGCCAGCGCATTCTCTGCGCCTGGGGTTGGCAGACCAACTGCCAGATGGAAACACAGGACAACTGCGGGATACTGAGCTGACCGAAACGGCAGGCCGGGACCCGTTTGAAGGTCTGGAGGACGACCTGGACTGGAATTGGGAAGATGAAGCTGCGAGCGAAGATAAAACAGGCCTGGCAAAAATTAACTGGAGATGGGGTGCGGCTGGATTGGCGCTGCTGGTGGGGATGGGAGCAGGGTTAATCTGGTGGAGGAGCCTCTTAACAGGGCGAGGTTTGCTCTGGTCACTGCCGAGGGCAGTGGAAAACCGCATGCAACGGATGGGCGGCAGACCGCCCGATTGGCTGACACGGATGGCTGAGCGGGGCAGGCTTACGCCATTGGAGCGTATGGTTGGCCGCATTGCGTGGATGCTTTTCCTGTTTGGGCACAAGATCGAGATTGGAGATACGGCTGCTGAGCAAATCGCCGTCCTGGGAGAATTTCTTGATGAGGATGGAAAAACAGTGGCGGCCGAGTTTCTGGAAATTATACAGAAAGCGATCTTTAGTCCCCATCCGGTGGACCCAGGCAGAACGCGTATTGTGTATCTAAATCTGTGGCGGACCGTGGTGGCGACTTGGGCAAAGCGGTGGAGGGGAGTATAATGGTAAAATGTTTTATTATGAATGATCAACAAGGTGAGACGAGACGCTGATGTCCTTGAATATTTCTTCGCCTTCAATTTATGAACTACTGGACGGGCTCTTAAAACAGATGTCTGTTGAGCTGGAAAAGTCCCAGTCGTTCTTTCTGCAAAACCGTCCAGCCGCAGTTCCTTCTTACGTGTATGAGGGGATCAATCGTGTTTCCTTGAATATGCCCAAGATTCGCAAGCAGGTTGAAGCACTGGAAGAAGAGCGCTCCAGTTTGAGCGCGCTGGCAAACATTGGTCAATTTGTAAATTCTTCCCTGGAACTGGATGAAGTTCTTCAAATTGTGATGGATACCATTATCCGATTGACAGATGCCGAGCGTGGTTTCCTGATGCTGAAAAATGAAGAAGGCACTCTGCACATGCAGATTGCCCGAAATATGGAAAAGGAGTCACTGGATCCTTCCGAGTTTAATATCAGTCGTACGGTAACCATGCGGGTGGCAACAGAGGGAAAACCTGTTTTGACCACAAATGCGCAGGAGGATCCGCGCTTCACTGGGCAGGAAAGTGTGGTGGCCTACAATCTGCGTTCCATTCTGTGTGTGCCGCTCATGGCAAAAGGCGAATTAATCGGGGTGATCTACGCGGATAACCGAATTCGCAGCGGTATCTTCTCACAGCAAGACCTGGGTTTACTTTCGGCGTTTGCAGATCAGGCGGCAGTTGCCATTGAAAATGCGCGTTTGTTTGATTCTGTTTTAAAAACACTGGCAGAAGTAACCGAGTTAAAGAACCTGATGGATAATGTGTTTGCTTCCATTGCCAGCGGTGTTTTGACGGCCGACATTCAGCAACGGATCATGATGTGTAATCAGGCAGCCGCGTCCATTCTGGGGATGGAATCGATTGATCTGGTGGGCCATGATATGAAAGAGATGTTATCGACGTTGCACCCGGTACTCTCCCCGTATTTTCAAGAGGTACTGCGGACAGACCTGCCGTTGTTGAACCTGGAAGGCCGCCCGATCTTTCCCGTGCGCGGCCCGGTGGATTTGCATTTTAATCTTTCTCCCTTGAAGGACGTTGACCAGACAACGCAGGGCGTGGCGATCGTGATGGAAGACCTGACGGAAAAGAAACGGCTTGAGGCACAGCGCAGATTGTTTGAGCGCATGGTTTCGCCAGCTGTGATTGATCAGCTTGATCCCGACAGCCTGCAACTTGGCGGCCGGCGGGCTGAGATCACCATCCTGTTTGCAGATATCCGTGGTTTCACCAGCTTCAGCGAAGGCCTGTCTCCAGAAAAATTGGTGACGGTGTTAAACCATTATCTGGCTGCGGCGGCCGATGCAGTGTTGGGTGAAGAGGGAACAATTGACAAATTTATGGGGGATGCAGTGATGGCATGGTTTAATGCGCCCGTGCCACAGGCAGACCATGTCTTGCGGGCAGCGCGAGCCGCCTTGGGTATTCGCAAGGCCCTGCAAAAATTGCAGGGGGAGATCAAACCTGAATATCAGCTCTCTTTCGGGGTTGGGATCCACGTTGGTGAGGCAGTGTTGGGTCTGGTCGGCACTGAAAAGCGGCTGGAGTATACGGCGATTGGCGATTGCGTGAATACAACCAAGCGCATCCAGGAAAACTCTGGACCAGGGCAGATCCTGATCAGTGATGAGGCTTACCAGCGTATTGCCTCGCATGTGGTCGTGCAGGAAGTGGCGCCAGTTGTGGCAAAAGGGAAACGTGAGCCATTGCGGGTGGTGGAATTGATGGATTTGCGCCACGCTTAATGAATGTAAAAACAAGCTCAAACCTCGCAAAGTACTGCGGGGTTTTTGTTTTTTATGCTTTGCGCAGCATGGTGCGCAAGGAATCCAGCCGAGCTTGTGCCAGGCCAGGCATGGCGTCCAAAGCATAGAATGGGTCGCTGCCTTCGATGACAATTGACGCAGATATGTTGCCGTAGAGGGCGGCTTCCACAGGGTCGTAAGTTTTGCGGAAGCCGGCCAGGAACCCGCCGCCAAAAGCGTCTCCGGCGCCGGTAGGGTCGGCTACCCGCGAGGGATAGGCAGGAATGGTCCAGCATTCATGATTGGCATGAGTGTAGACCATCTGGCCGCGGGCTTTGCGTTTAATGACAACGACCTCACAGCCAAACTGGGCGATCTCTGATGCCATCTCCCAAAGGTCGGCAGAACGGTAATGAAAGAGGGATTGCAATTTTTCTTCGGAGGTATGAAAAGCAGTGAGACCATTCAACAGGCCGGGAAGTTCTTCCCAAAAGACCGGGTGCATGTAGCTCTCAGCGGGATCCAGGGTGAGGGTCGTGACTCTGTTTTGATTAAACAGGGACAGCAGTCTTTTATGACTGTGAAAGTCCAGCGGGCAGATGTGTGCGGCTGAAGCATCAAAATAATCCTGGGGAATGTCCTTGATTTGCAGGGTGTTGGCGCCAGGGCGGGTTCGGCTATCCATTTCCTGAACGGGAGGCGTGTAACCGAGGAGAGCCTTTGGAAAGAGGAGGCCAAGCCGGGAATATTTCGCCACCGGGTTGTCATCTTGAGGAGCACCCTGGTCATCGTAGGCCAGGAAATGACGCAAGTCGAGTGCCTGGGGCAGGATGTTGATTCCCCGCGTATCGAATTGCAGACGATCCAGATCATCGATCCACCGGCGAGGAAAATTTTCGCCTACGCGGGCGATCAGACCCGTGCTGCCAGTTTCCCAAAGGGCAAAGCCCACGGCGGAGAAGATGAGGCTACCGCCGGGAATGTCAGAGTAGGCTTCACCAGTAGGTGAAATGATGAAATTTTGATTAAGTTGACCAGCAATGAGCGCTTGCAGCAGGGTATTTGTGGGCATGGTGAAGGATAATTCTTATGGGATATGAGAAAGGTTTCGGCCAAGGTGGATCACGCGCCGAAACCTTCTTGGTAAACCAGCGGGATTGGGTTTTTGTTTACTTGCTGCCAATATCTGCGATCAGGCGCAGAACACCCAGCACACCCAGCCCGACCTTGACACCATCTCCGGCAGTCAGTTGGGGTTGATTCTCTTTTGAGTCCGCGTTTTGGATAACGATGAAAGCGGCGATCAGACCTGCCGCCAGACCCAGGCCAGCGCCGAGCAGCATGGTTTTGGTCTTCCATTCCATTTTATTTTCCATGTGATCCTTTCTGATTACTTCTGATGTCCGGATTTTATGCCGAGTTTGTGGGCGGCCAGCTCTACACTGGATTGGCGGGCTTTGATGGCAATCACAGGCTTGACCAATTGATCCGCAAACTCTTGGGTTTTTTGGGCGATCAATCTGGCATAGAATTGTGCCGATTGGAAATAGCCTGGAAGAATTTGGAGCAGTTTTGCAATCAGGTAGACCTTTGCCCCGGCGATGGCCATAACCGCCAGCAACACAAGCACCCAGGGCGCCGCTATCCAGATGAAAGATAAACTACCCAGAGATGCAGTATCCACATTGGTGGAAGCAGTGGGCAGCGCCACCAGCACGGCAGCGGCCAGGATGAGGAGCGCACCAAAAAAGAGAGGCACCCAGATCATCCATACAAGTTGCTTGCGCCGCTCTTTTGAAAGCGGGGGTTTGTTTTTAACAATTTCCTTGGCCAGCATTTTTTCAGTTTCCATAATTTATATTTTAGCACGGTTCTGAATGCAAAGAGATCTTTTCAGGCAGAAAGAAAACGATTCTCAAGTTCCTGGCTGTAGGCGGAAGGGTTCAGGGGCAGGCGGGCGACTTTGCTTTGGATGGCGGCTTGCGCCACAGCGGGCGCTTCCCACAGACAGACGCGCGGGTCAAGCGGTTTGGGGAGGATGTAATGTGGGCCAAATTCGAGGCGGGTGAGGCCATAGGCATCCAACACTTCGGGGGGGACAGGCTCTTTGGCAAGTGCTGCCAGACCTTGAGATGCGGCGATCTTCATTTCTTCGGTGATGGCAGAGGCGCGCACGTCCAGTGCGCCGCGAAAGATGAAAGGGAAGCCAAGCACGTTGTTGATCTGGTTGGGGTAATCCGAGCGGCCGGTGCCGATGATGGCATCCGGGCGGCAGGCCAGGGCCAGGTCGTAGGGAATTTCGGGGTCGGGGTTGGCCATGGGGAAGATGATTGGCCGGGGGGCCATCGTTTTGAGCATGTCCTGACTGACAATGTTGGCCACTGACAGGCCGATGAAAACATCAGCACCGGGCAGAACGTCTGCCAGGGCGGCCGGGGTTTCGCCCTGGGCAAACAGTGCTTTTTCGGGGAACATTTCCTGAGGGCGGCCATTGAAGACCAGGCCGGCCACGTCGCACATCCAGATCTGCTGGCGGGAAACGCCAATGCGCAGCAACTGATTGGCGCAGGCAATGGCGGCGGCTCCGGAGCCAGAAAAAACGACCTTGATCTCTTGCGGTTTGCGGCCGGTAATTTCCAATGCGTTGAGCAAAGCCGCAGCCAGGATGATGGCAGTGCCGTGCTGGTCGTCATGGAAAACAGGAATGTCGAGCATGGATTGCAGGGTGTGTTCAATCCAGAAACATTCCGGAGAGCGGATATCCTCCAAGTTGATGCCGCCAAAGGTGGGAGCGATGGCAGCTACAACATCCACGAATCTGTGCGGGTCGAGAGTGTCGACCTCGATATCAAAGGCATCAATGTCGGCGAATTTCTTGAAGAGTACGCTTTTACCTTCCATGACGGGTTTGGATGCCAGCGGGCCGCGATTGCCGAGGCCTAGGATGGCCGTACCGTTGGAAATGACGGCCACCAGATTGCCTTTATTCGTGTAGTCGTAGGCGGTTAGCGGATCCCGCTCGATTTCCAATACGGGATACGCCACACCCGGGGTATAAGCCAGACCGAGATGGCGCTGATTGTCGAGCGGTTTCGAGGGCACCACAGACAATTTGCCTGGTTTGCCGGAGCGGTGGTAGTCAAGTGCGTCTTCTTTGGTGATGGCAGACATGCGCATACCTCTTTCTTTTCAGGGCTGGATGCGGAGGGATTGGGAAGGCAGCCAGCCAGTGCGGCCCAGCAAGTCGCGTACTTTGATCCAAAGGGTGATGTGGGTGGTGGCGCGTTCGCCGGTTATTTGCACCAGTGCGCCTTCGGGGAGGATATACGTGATCCTGCCGTTTGGTTCGTCCCGCATGTAGATGCCGCCGCCGTCGGTGCCGATGATCTGGGCCAGCATGGGGGTAATGGTAGGGGTGGGAGTGGCCGTGTCAGTGGGCGTGGACGTGTTGGTTGCTGTGAGGGTTGGCGGAGCCGTGGGGGTGCGGGTGATGGTTGATGTTGCGCTTGGCCCAAGGGTGGCGGTGGTGGTGGCAGTAGGTGGAATGAGAGGATCAAGTTTGGTGTAGGGAATGGAGATCACCTGCAAAGCCACTGGCCTTTCCAATTTTTCGGTCAGTGCGGTTTGGAGTGCCACTACATTTTGATACGAGAGCTGTTGACGAGTGCGGACAGTAACGATGATGCTGAGAGTGCGCTTTGAGCTTTCCGGCGGGGATTGGGCGTCGATTGGCTGGTCAATCTCGAATTGCAGTTCAACTAAATGAGCATCGATCGGGTTTTCGTCCAGTATTTGAACAACTGCATTCTGGATGGTTTTGGAAAGAGAGGATTCCTGGAAGGAACGAATGGAGAGGATGACCAGAGGGATGGCAATGGCCGTGACCAGGAGTGCAGAAATGAGAACACTTCTGGGGAGGCCAATCACCTGATTTCCGTTACGCAGGGGGCGGAACCCAAGCCAGGCAAAGACGAGGATGCCAGCAAAGGTGATGGCGGCCATGTTGGTCAGAAAGAGCAAGGAAGCGCCGATGATCACGGTTTGGGCAGCCAGAGCGATACCAATACCAATCGTGCAGAGAGGCGGCATCAGGGCGGTGGCAATTGCTACACCCGGTAATGCGGCGGAAATGCGGGGTTGTGCGAGTGCATAAGCAGCCGCTGCGCCGCCAGCCAGGGCGATGATCAGGTCGAAAGGGGATGGGTGGGTTCGGCTGAGCACTTCGCCCGGCAAAGTTGACAAAACTGCGTAGGGTGCCTGGTAGGCCAGTTTGGCGATCAGGGTAGAGAGGGTAACAGCCAGCAGTACGCCTTCCAGCAAGGCAAGCATCGCACGGCGGAACATGAGCTGCTCGCCGGCCACAGACGACAGGGAGAGGCCAAGGATGGGGGACATAAGGGGGGCGACCAGCATGGCACCGATGATGACTGCGGCAGAATTGGAAAGCAAGCCAAAAGTGGCGATGGTGCAGGAAAGGACGATCAACAGGAAGAAATCATAGCCGGGCGAGGCGGATTCCATTAACTCGTTGAGAACAGTTTCTTTTCTTTCGAAATCCAAAGGCTTGGGCAGGAAGGTAATCTTCATATCATCTATTTACAGAGTAAGCGGGGTGAGAGGCGGATTCTGCATCATCTGGATGGGTTGAATCATACCACGAACTACACAGTGGGCTTGGGCCAGCATTGAAAAAATACAGAAAACAAACACGGAATATCACGGCAAAAGCAGGCGAGCGATATCCAGGCCTGTGATGGGGGATTGCTTCGGACGCTTGTGCACCCTTGCAAGGCTACTGGCCGGGTGGTCCTGCAGAATTTGACGTCTTCCAGTGAAAAAGGAGTTCGTACAATTTCCGGGAGTGGCTAAATGATGGGCTTATATGAACTGAAAAACATGAGCCTGATAATTGGGGAAACGCTGTTTGAGAAGTTGGCGCTTATTGAAACAAGAG
>JAGVAB010000161.1 GCA_020060485.1 Anaerolineales bacterium | reverse complement strand
ACGTTTCTTTTCCTCCCCCGGCCTATGAAGTCTGATTTACAAATCCAATCCGTGCCGGGGGAGAAATGGCGGCAGAGGGCAACCCATTATCATCAGCATTTTGCATCTACTTTGGTCTGGATGACCTTGACCGTTTTGGAAAATCGTAAATGTCAAGCTTTCTTGAGAATGCCATGATGCCAGAAAGCAATCAATCGTCTGGACAGGTTTTGATGGAAATATATGTGAAAATGGAAAAACCTGCGATTTAATGGCCGCTGCGATTGGTGCAGAAAGGCCGGGGGAAACAGGTGAAAGTGAAGGGCGCTAGTGGATTTCTGCACAGTTGACGAAGGTGTCGTTGCCACCGCCGCCATAGCAGATGTCGTATCCGCCGCCGCCGTCAATATAATCATCGCCCGGCCCGCCCAGGATGATCTCGTCCTTTTTGCTGCCATAAATGTGGTCATTGCCGGCGCCGCCCACAATGCAGTTGGTCAGCCAGCGGCTGCCCTGGTTGCTGGCAGTGATGGTATCCGGCCCGGCGCTGCCCAGGATGAGGTTATTTGAAGCGGTGCCGTTAATGATGCCGCTGCCAGCGGTGATCTGGTCAACGTGGATGGCGCTGCACTCCGGCGGTTTGAGATCGTTTGGGGTGATGGCAGGGCCGAAGTATTCTCCGATGCTGGTGGGCGGCACGATATTGGCCGCGGCCAAAGCGCTGCCAGCGCCCAGGATAATCAGCAGCAACAGGATCAACATGATCAGCTTGCGTTGAAACTTTCTTTTCATGATTCAGCCTCCCCTGAATCGGCGGTCAGATCCAGCAGAATGTGCCCTGCTTCCAGTTCCTGGCTGAGTTCGTGGGCCGAGAGCGGCGGCCGCACAAAGAAGCCCTGCACCTCATCGCAGGCGTTCAGGCGGAAGAAACCCAATTGCTCTTGGGTTTCCACGCCCATGGCGATCACATTCACCTTGCGGGCATGCGCCTGGGCGATCCACTGCCGGGGACTATCCTGCACCTGGTCTGTCATGCTTTGCTGAATGACGGAATAATCGATCTTGACCTGGCTGGCGATTTCGGGGGTGTCTTCGAGCAGGTTGATGCGGCGGCTGCTGATGGTGATGCCGACACCCATTTTGCGCAATGCCTTCAGGTTTTGCAGGATGTCCATGTCCATGCTGAACTGGTCATCGGAGATGTCAATTTGCAGGGCATCGGCTGACAGGCCGTTTTCCAGCAGGGCTTCCTCCACGAGAGAGGCCAGCTCCGGCTGCCGTAACTGACTGGAGGAGATGTTGATTGCCAGGGCAAAGGGCGGGAAGCCAGCGTCTCGCCAGAGGCGCAGTTGGGCGCAGCCGGTGCGCAGCACCCAGGTGTCGATCCAGCCGATCAGGTCATTGGCTTCGGCTTCGGGCAAAAAAGTCATGGGCATCAGCAGGCCGCGCTGCGGGTGTTCCCAGCGCAGGAATGCTTCCACCTGGGTCAACTGGCCGGTTGAGAGGGAGGCGCTGGGCTGGAAGCGCAGCACAAATTCATCATTTTCCAGGGCGCGCAGCAGTTCCTGCTGAAAGCCGGTTCCCTCGTCGGCCATTTTGTACTGGCGCTCGATCTGGCGGAAGCGGTAAACCAGGCCGTCATCGCGGATGAAGTAATCCACATAAGGCGGCTGCTCGTGAAAGAAGACCATGCCGCCAAATTTTTCGGCCAACTGGATCAGCTCGTCAAACCCGGCCAGGTCCACCACGCGGTCCTGGTGTCCAATGGGGCTGTTGCGGGTTTCGAGCATGTATTCGCCAATTTGTAATCTGGCCCACAGGCGTTCGTCGTTGACCTCGGCATCCTTGAATGTCACCATGGCCAGCCCTGCGGCGGCCGCCGCCAGGAGTACACCCGCAATTGACAGGATGCGCGCCACGCTGACCGGCAGGGCCAGGCGCAGGAGGTTGAGGGAATTGGATACCATTTTTTCGCTGCTCAAAACGCCGGCCTGGCCGGGTTTGAAGGGGTCCTGGTTCTGGTCGCCGCGGGCGCTGAGATAGACTTGTTGGGGTTCGATGATGAATTGCAGCGTGGGGGCGAAAGCCTCGGTCAACTGCTGTCCGGCAATCTGACCGGAAATGTTAACCCTGGGCGCCAGACTGAGGAAATAGGGCGGGTGTCTGGTGCCGGTGGTGGTTTGCAGGTTGTCGATCAATGCCTGCGCCTGGCAGACATCCAGAATTTGCTCACTCTGGAACTGGCTGCCTTCAAATGCGGTTTCGGCTGCCAGGGGGATGGTGCGCCGCCAGCCGGTGGTATCCCATATTTCGGCATTGATCACGTAGCTGCCGCCGCCGATGAAAGGCTTGGGGGTATGCAAATTGTAGAGAAAACTGAATTGCACCTTGCAGCCCAGGGCCGGGAAGATGGGATCGCCGGTTTTCATTTGCTGGTGGTCATAAATGTTGGCGCTGACGTCACCGGTGTAATTGAAGTAACCGGTTTGCTGGTAGAGCATCTCGTCCACGCTTTGGCGCAGAACAGGCCGGGTGAAGGCAAACAATCCCAGAATGATGCCGCCAGCGGCCAGCGTATAAACGGTGATCCAGTAGGCTTCCTTCCAGTTGGCCAGATGCAGCCCCAGCTTGCGCCAGGCTTGCGGTTTCTTTTTGAGCTTGGTGATTGAGCTTTGTGGATCAGGTAACTGGACCATCGACATTCCTATAACCAATGTGCTTGCCCCGGAGATCAGGGCCAGGATCCAGGGTTTTCTTACCAATAGAAGAATTTTACCAGCACCCGGCAGCGCAAACCAGTATTTGCCGGTCAGTTCTGTGCCTGTTGGCTGGTAGGGGTCAAGCCAGGTGTTGTTATCTCCTTGCAGGATGTAGCGCTCCAGGTTGCGCTCCACGATGCGGTGGATGACAGGGCCGATGTTGGGGTGCTGGTAGGTGACGATCTCGCCTATGCTGTAATCAGGCTGCTGCCTCAAAAAAACCAGATCACCTTTGTGCAGCATGGGTTCCATGCTGTTGCCATTGACGATCACATAGGTGGTCTGCCCGCCGATCTGGGCGGGGATGAACACGATCCAGGCCAGGGCCATGATGATGGTGGCCAGGGCAGCGTTCAGGGATTTGAGGTGGAACAACCGTCTTAATGCCTTCAAAAGATTATCCTGGTGAAGCAAAGATGGGCGCAGCCGCAAATTCAGCAGCCGCGCCCATCATCAACGATAACTTTGATTACTCGGAGGCGACCACACGCAGGTTGGCTGCGTTCAGGGCGGTAACAGAACCGCTGACTGAGCAACTGACTGCGCCGGCAGTGTTGGTGCAATCAAACCAGGTACCGCCGGATACCAACTGGATCTTGACCGTGCTGGCAGCTGCCGGGGCAATGTTGAAGGTCACGGTGCTGATGTTGGCGGGGTTGGTGGCGTCCAGGTTGTACTTGACGTTCGAGACGGTATAACCGCTAATGGCGCTTTCGCCGTCCCCAGCCGAGGTGGTTGTCGGCATGGTGTTGGCTGCTGCAAAGGCAAAGGTGGCTACGGTCAGGATGAGGGCGATCAGGATGATGCCCGAGAGACGATGTGATTTTTTCATTGATTTCCTCTTTCTCTAATAAAATTATTAATTGGTTCTCATCTGTCCTTAATATACAGTATATTTTGGGCTTTGTGCTTTGCATTTTTGAAAGGTGAAGGCTATTTACCTTTCAGTCGGCTTACAGACACCATCTTTTTCTTCCACTGCAAATCTTTGAACTCCTTTTTTGGCGATTTGAAAAAGAACTTGCTGCCTGACAGCTTTGCAAAACAAATAGCTCTGTTGTCGCCAAGCCCGAGTGCTTTTCCCGGGCTGTGGCCGCAGGTCAAAAGCAGGGAGGGGGATATCTTCAACGGGGCGAAGGCTCTGTAAAAAAGAATGCACCACATGCAATATAATAGAGAAAAAACGCAAGGATGGATGCAATGAAACCAGAAAACTGCCCGCTGCTCGAATTTGACCCTGCCCGTGAAGCGATCCTCAACCCCCGCCCGCTGCGCTCATCGGTGGAACTGCCACGGCGTGCCGTGTTGTGCTTCTTTCAGGAGGTGCTGGAGGATCTCGCCAGACGCGGCGAGATTGTGCGCAAAGCGCATTTGATCTCTGAAATGGGTCCCAACCCGATCTATACCATGGATTGGCAGGGGCAGCAGTTAACCGTGATGCACCCGGGGGTGGGGGCGCCGCTGGCAGCCGGTTTTGTGGAAGAATTGATCGCCCAAGGGGTGGAGCGTTTCATCGCAGTTGGCGGAGCGGGTGTGTTGGTTGATACTACCCATGCCGGGCATCCTTTCATTTTGACCTCGGCGGTACGCGATGAGGGCACCTCATACCACTATCTGCCGCAGGGGCGCGAGGTGCTTCCCGCGCCGCAAGCCGTGGCTGCCCTGCAGGCCGCACTCGAAGAGCGCAAGATGCCCTATGAACTGGTCAAAACCTGGACCACGGATGCCATTTACCGCGAGACGGTTGCCAAACGCGACCTGCGTGTCAGTGAGGGCTGCCAGGTGGTGGAGATGGAAGCAGCAGCTTTCTTTGCAGTGGCCCAGTTTCGCAAGGTGATCTTTGGGCAGATGGTGTATGGCGGTGATCTGGTGGTGCCAGAGGGTTGGGACGGGCGCGGCTGGAATGACCGTTTGAATGACCGTCAGCGTATGTTCTGGCTGGCGGTGGAGGCGTGTGCGCGCTTGTGAGAAGGGGTTGCCCTCACCGGATTTCAATGTAAATCATTGATGTTACGCAGCCTTGAGAGCTTGAAGTTCATCAAAAGCGATGCGGGTAGCCTTGAAGCACAAATGAGCACGCAGGGCAAAATGATGGAGATGGCATTTAATCTTCAGGCATTCCAACTTAAAGAAGGCATATAGAGCGGCAAAGATATGATTATTCTGGGTGACAACCCGGTGTGCAGGGGCTTTGCCCGCAAATTTTCGGCGCCGCACCCGATGCTCTGAAATACCGCTGCCTAGTACAGCACCCATTGCCGTAGGTACGATGTGTAAGCAGGCGTAAAGTCAACAACAATGATCGTGGTGATTCTTGCGCCACAATCATTGTTGTTGACGGTCTGTACCCTGATAGAAGCAGGAACTATAGGGTAATAGGCATCAGGTAGGTGAAGATCACATAGGCCACGCCTAGCGCCAGCAGCGTGTTGAATACAGTAACGATCAGGAATACCGCCACCGGACGCCAGCCCATCGCTTTGAATTCCTTGATCGACAGGTCCAAACCCATGCAGACAAAGGCAAAGGTGAAGGCCCAATTTTTTAGCGCGTCCAGCGCAGTACCCTTGCCACCGTCGATGATGCCCAGGGTGAAGAGGATGGACGCTACCACAAAGCCCAGCACAAACTTGGGGAAGCGGTCCCATATCAAGCGCACGCTCGGCTTGACCTTGTTTTCGGGGTCGCGCCCTGCGAAAACCAGCGCAAGAATGAAAGCAACCAAGCCAATGAGCGCATTTTGGGTTTGCTTAACGATGGAGGCCACTTTCTGGGCCGTTTCTCCGTAGATGGTTCCCGCTCCCACCACAGCTGCAGTGGTGTCAATATTGCCGCCAAACCAGGCTCCGGCGACCGGCTCGGGTAGGTGCATCGCGTTTCCGATGATCGGGGACAGCACCATCATGGGCAGAGCTACCAGGATGACCAGGGTGGTGACGTAGGTGACCTGCTCTTTCTTGGCTCCCACGGACCCGGCCGCGGCGATGGCGGCTGAGACGCCGCACACCGACAAGGCGGTGGACATGACCGCGCGCATTTTATCGTCCAGCTTGAGCAGTCCGCCCATCCACCAACTGAAGAAAAAAACGCTGACGATCATGATGAGGGCTTGCACGATGGCGCCGGAGGCGGCGGTACCGATGAGGGCCAGGTTGGTGCCCGCACCGAGCAGCACCAGACCGATCTTGAGGAACAATTCAGTGCGCACGCCGGGGCGGATGAAATCGCGGATTTTAAATAAACGGACGAGCAGGTTGCCCAGGATACCCGCCAGGGCAGCCCACAAAGGGTATTCCAGAACTTTACCAGGGATGCCCAAAGGGAGTTTGAGCGCATAAACCTTCGTGGTGACCCACCAGGCCAGTATGCTGAGCAGGAGAACAACGATCAAGCCACAGGCGATGCGCAGCCATTTGGGAGAGGAAGTTACTTGGTTTTCCATTTTGATCCCCCTAGAATTTGATCATCAAGCCGTTTTCTCCCAGCATACCAATGGCAGCCAGGAGAATCAATACAAAGGCCAACAAAGTTGCCAGCCAATCTTCGGAGAGCGTAATTTTTCCCATTCAATTTTCCTTGAAAAAATCTGATAATTGGTTTTTTAATTTCACGACATATACTTCAAACGGTTTGATAGTTCGAATAATCAGGCAAAGGTTGAACGAAATGAGAGTTTATATTGGCTTGTGTGCACTTTCCATTCAGCTGTTATCGAATCTTGACATTGGCAGTAAATCGGCCCTGACACGAATCATCTCAGCAGTAATGCTGATACCTATTTCTTCAGGCGTTTCGGCTTGGATGGACAACCCAATCGGTGCGTGAATCCCTTGAATATCCATATCATTCACACCGGATTTTCGTAATTCATCGAAAACTAACGCGCATTTTCGCTGACCACCAAGCATGCCTATGTAACCCGCATTCGTGTGTACTCTTCGCCGGAAAGAAATCGGGTGATTTGGTTATGACTGACTTGTCCATCTATCAAAGCTGAAAATCCTGTGGCTGTGGTCTTTCCAAATGTGCTGAGCAGACAATCGCTGTAAAGTTCCAAGTATTTTTTTGTCCATACGCAAATCTTACCCGATTTTCACCGCTTGGTGCGTAACATCAGTAAATCATTGAAACCTGTCCTCTCCCGCTTGCCGGGAGAGGACAGGTTTGCGGGAGGGTGCAATTGTAGTGACCCTGCGGTCAGTCGTCGTCGCCAGTGCGTAGTTGGCTGTGAGGGAAAGTTAGATTCGCACAGCGATAAACAGTCCGTCCGGGTGCAGGATTTCGAGAGACGCCACTTCGCCACAGATGCTGCGCCGGAAGCTCACCTCGCAGCGCGGGTATGCGGCTGTTTGAAAGACATCTTCCTGGACAGCTTGCAGCGCCTGCGGCAACTGGCAGGGAAGTTGCAAACTGAGTTGTCCGTCGGAGGTCAGGCGGATGGAAACAAACTGCTGTTCTGTGATTTGGTATTCCCCAACCAGGTCAGGCAGGGTCTGCGGATCACACAGTGCGGTTTCGGGCTGGCGGGTAAAGATCAACGGGGCTACATTGGCGTCCACCGGCAGGCGTAAGCCAACGATACGGCCGTCCTCATCGCTGAGGAAGGTCAGGCGCGTCCAGTCGCCGCCGGGTGTGGCGGTTTCAAAAGTGTCATAATGCACATGGTTCAGGGTAAGCGGGATCAGATTGAAATGTCCGGCAAAGGCAGCCGGTTGATCATTTGCTTCGACTGGCGAGATGGTCTCAAGGGTCAGGCTGCCATACCCGGGATGGGTGTAACGGCCCAGATAGTCTGCCGCCGGGTGGCCGGGTGTTGTGCCAGAAACTTTCTTTTCTTTCACCTTCTGTGCGGCGGCTTTGGCGGCTGCTTGCAGTTTGCCTTCATGGTTCAAATAGCGTTGGCTCCAGGGCAGCGGTTCGAGACCAAGCAGGCGGTCGATGATGTTGAAAGTCACCGGCACGGGGCAATTGGTTTCATCCAGATTGGAGAGGATGATGACTCCCATGTCTTCGTCAGGCAGAAAAGAAAGCAGGCTGCCGTAACCATCAATGCCCCCGGAGTGGAAGATCATCCGCCGGCCGCGGTAGGTGCGCAGATACCAGCCCAGGCCGTAGGCGCGCGGGCCAAGCTCTGGATACGCGACCAGACTGTTGGGGAAAGCTTCCTGGACCACCATTTGCTGGCGGTGGGTTTCCTGCAGGGCGGTGGTGGAGATCAGGCGCTGGCCGTCCAGCATGCCCTGGTTGAGGTGCAGGCGCAGCCAGGCTAGCATATCGTTGACCGAAGAATTGATCGACCCGGCCGGGCCGAGGGCGTCCACATTGGCGAAGGGGATGCGCCCGGTCTGGTCATTGGTAAAGGCATAGGGCAGGGCGATGTCCTCCAGCGTCTGGCTGGTTTCCACCGAGAAATTGCTGCGCCGCATATGCAATGGGTCAAAGACTTCGCGCTGGATGAAGCTCTCCCAAATTTCGCCAGTGATCTGTTCCAGCAGGAAACCGGCGGTCATGAACATCATATTCTGATACTGGTAGCAGGAGCGGAAGGTACGGCTGGGGGGCAGGAAGGCCAGTTGGCGCACGACCTCTTCGCGGCTGGCCGGGTTGAGATACCAGGCCCGGTCGTGGCGCGGCAGGCCGCTGCGGTGGCAGACCAGGTCGCGCGGCGTAATCCCGCTGGCGGCGGGGTCTTGCAAGCGGAACCAGGGGATATATTCCCGCACCGGCCGGTCCCAGTCCAGCAGACCGCGCTCCACCAGCAAGGCAAGGGCAAAAGTGGTGAAGGCTTTGCTGACGGAAGCAATCCCGAAGATGGTCTCAGGGGTGACCGGCAGATTCTGTTCTACATCCCGCAGGCCGTAACCTTTGCAAAGTACGATCTCGTTATTTTTAATGACCCCGATGGCCATCCCTGGCACATGCCAATCTTGCAGGGTTTGTTGAACAAAGTTGTCAAAACCGTGAAATACTTCATTTGGCGAAAAATTCATGGGAGACCTCGCATCAGGTGAACAGGATTTACAGATGTATTAAACCATAAACAATGAGCATATGGGAAAAAGAGGGTCTTGGGGAACAACCGTGAAGCATGATAGATATGGCAGGTGGCAAGATTGTTCCAAAATCTGCCCTCCCCCAGATGCGAGGATAATCTGGGGGAGGGTTTTGTTGGTTTCATTTGTTGGGGTGCACACCAGGTACTTTGGTGTTGAGAATAGCATACCTCTGCATATTGCTGTTCAGGCTTCGGAAGGTTCTGGCGGTTCGGGGTCACCAATTTCGGGGGTTGCATCCTCAACTGGTTCCAAACCCATTTCAGCGGCGGCGTCCAGTTTGGCCTGGTGCTTGGGTAAAAAGTCGGCAAAGGCCAGTTTTTCCCACAATGCAATTTTGCCGTAGCGCCATTTCACGTACCAGATCGTCAGCAAGCTGCCCAGGATCATGGCGGCGATGCCGATCAGACCGGCTTCAGGGCCAAATGCGCCGCCAGTGAAAAGAGCAGGCCCGCCTTGCTGGATGTTGATCAGAGTCACCCCGGCCTGGGTGCCGCTGACCGGAAATCCAAACACATTGCCCTGAAAGAAGTTCCAGGTGATGTGCAGCCCGATGGGAATGGCCAGCTCGCCGGTGAGCAGGAAACCCATTGCCAGGAAGATGCCTGCCAGAAAGATGTTAAAGGTGCTGACCCGGGTGGCGTTGGGATTGCTCAGATGCGCCAGGCCAAAGACCGCTGAAGTGAGCAGCAAACTGATCAGGATGGCGGTTTTGGGGCTGATGCGCTTGAAGGCATTGAAGCCTTCGGCCACGTTTTTCAGTTGGTAACCGCGGAAAATAAATTCTTCATAAATGCCGACACTCACAAAGAACAAAAAGCGCATGAAGATACCCAGCCAAAAGGTACTTTGCGTGTTTTCAATGTGAAATGTGCTGGTGATGGTGACCCAGCCGACTGCATATTCGATGAGAAAGATGAGAGCCATCAGCACTGCGCCGAGCAGCAGGCCAAAACCCAGGTCGCGCCACCAGTTGGGCGAGAAGTGCACGCCAAAATCGGCAAATTTGCGGCGGTCAAACAACCGGCCGGCCAGCCAGATGCTGCCGATGAAGGCTGCCAGGGTCAACAGGATGGAGATCAAATTCAGGCCGATCATCAGTCCCAGGGTGGGTTGAATTCTGGATTGAATCATGAAGGCTTGCAATATTGCCATTGGAAGCGACAACAAAAACATGAAGATCAATTGAATGACCAGCCGCCATACCAGGGCGATCCGTTTTTCTGCGGGGTTCCAGAACAATCTTAAAAGCATGTTATTTTCCTTTCAGTTGAAAAAAATCAGACAAAACCGCCACAAGTATATACGAAATTTGGGTAATTGAGTTGTTGTTCGGGAAAACGAATTTTGGATGAAGAATTGCGATCAGCCTGTATATTCCTAACAGCGGCGAGCTCAGTCGTCGCTGTTAGGAACGTTCACCGGAAAAATGGAAATATCAGGCTTTCTTTTGGTTTTGTGTATTGGCATAAATTTCCCAGGCCAGCAGAATGATCACCAGGCTGACGGCAAGAATGAGTGCGGGCAGCATCCATGGGGCAAAGCTGCTGGCTTGCGGTGCGGTCGGGCTTTGACTGGTTGGCGCAGGAAGCTGGGCCGGTTGGTCGCCGGCGGGAATGACCATGTCCGGGGAGATCTGGCCGGGGCGGATGGTTTCCACAATGATCTGGCCGCCTTGCAGCAGGCTGAAATTGCCATTTTTCAGGGCAGGGCGGGTGCGGGCATCAATCAGGGTTCGGGCAGCCAGCACAAGGCCGGCATCATCCGTCCCGAGGATGGCAAAGGCCAGTTGGTTGTTGTCACTGTCCAGCCAGGCGGACTGCAGGTAGCCCAGACTGCTGCCTTCAGCGCTGCGAAATGCGATCTTTGATTGAGAGGCGGGTGAAAGCTGGTTGTTGCTGTCAAAGCTCATTGGCAGCACTTCGCCCAGGCTGGACAGAATGGGCAATTTGGCCGGTGAACCGACTATGACCAGGCTGGCATTTTCCAGATCGGCAGTGAGCGACTGGCTGGCAAGGTTTACCTTCAGGCCGGTTTCACAATGGCAGCCCTGCGAACCAAAGTCAAAAGCCAGCAAGCCGGCAGCCTGCCAGGCGGCCGGTTCATCTGCCGGCAGGACGAAAACCAGGTTGGCAGGGTCGGTATCCAGCAAGGCAGACGGGTAGTCGCCGAGGGTCAGGTCATTTATTTTGCGGGTCAACTGCCCGCCGGGTGGCAGGTGCAGCAGTGAGTCGGCAAAGATGGTCACCCACAGGCTTTCCATGCGCGGGTCAAGGCAGATGGTGCGGGGCTGCAAGTCAACCTGGAATGCCAGTTCATTGCGGCCTGGGCGCAGGCTGGAGGCGGGCAGGATCATGCGCAGGCGGTTGTAATCGGCGGTGGTGTCGCTCAGGCGAACCGAGCCGACCGGTTCGCCATTCAGGCGTACGATGATGCCGGAGCGGAGGTAGTCCATCAACTGCGAGTGGTTGAAGGCCAGGTCGAGGTAGGCATCGGCGCCGGCTTTCATGCCGTAAGGCAGGTCAAACACGATGCTCTGGCGGCTGCTGCCAAACCTGGTGAAGGTCAGCGAGCTGTATTGGAGATCGGCAAAGGTCTGGTCGATGGCGGAACTTTGTGCGGCGGCTGACGGCTGCAAGGCGATCAGGACGGCTGTGTCACCGGCAGGATTGGTGAGTAAATTACCGGCGCTCAGTCCGCGCCCGGCTTTGAGCACAGCCAGATCGCTTTGCCCGCCAACGGCAATCACCAGCAGGCTTTCATTCCAGGGGGAGGCAGCCATGCGCAGCAGGCCGTCATCGGCTGCCAATCCGGGCGGCGGCTGGGGCAGGTCGATGTCTTGGAGCATTTTCAGGGCAGCCGTGCGGCCAGTCAGAATCAGGTGGGTGCTGTCCCTGTGGGTGGTGTTCACCTGGCTTTCCGGCAGGATGATCAGGTCAAGCAGACCACCCGAATCACGGCCAAGCCGGGCGGCGATGGCCAGGGCGGCCTCCAGTTCGCTGGCAGAGGGCTGGTCTGGAAGAACCAGGGTCACGCCGCGGTTGAAGACGGCAGTAGGCTGGATGAGCGGCCACGGGAAACGACCCAGTTCGATTTTCGGCGTTACCAGTGTAATGGGCAGGATCAGGCGGCTGGTTGGGTGCAGGATGATGCTGGTTGCCAGGTTGATCTCGCAGGTGGCCCCGGCGTTCCACTGGATGGTCAGGGTATGTAATCCGCTGACCGAGTCTGGCAGCAGGGCGGCTTTTGGCAGGAGAAAATTCAAGGTCTTGTTGCCGCGGCCTTGCAGAACTGTATCCGGCAGGGGCGCACCGTTCAGGGTGACTTCCAGTTGACCGGCGTTAATCGTATCCAGGTTCTGATCCTCCTGGCCGATGACCAGAGTGGAGAAATAGGCGCTCAATTCAAGCTGCAATTCAGCGCCGGGCAGAAGCCGCCATTCCGGCGGCAGGCTGAAGGTGAGAGTGGTGCTGCCATAGGGGCCTTGCAGCACCAGGTCTTGCGCATAGCCGAGGTCAGAGAAGGAGATCGTTTGCACCGGCTGGGCGGTCTGGGGGCTGACGGCGGCCAGCGCGGATTGCGGCATCAGCAGGGAGAAAAGCAGCACACAGACATTGCCAAGCAGGATCAAGGAATGCTTTTTCATTGCTGGCCGCCTTTCTCTTCTTTATCTGAGTAGAGCACGGTTTGCTGGCCGGACTGGTGAGATCTTTCCAGTGCCACTTCGGCCTGCTGGATGAGGATGCTGGCGCTCTCATCATCCAGACGGGCGGCCAGGCCGGCGCTGGGCATCAGGCTGACCTTGTCACGGGTGTCGTCAAATTCCACCGGGTCTGCCAAAACAAGGCGCAGGCGATCCAGGGTGCGGGCGGCGGCGGACGCAGGAGTCGCCGGCAGCAGGACGGCAAAGCTGGTGGCGTCCCAGCGGCCGACCAGGTCGTTGCCGCGCAGCTGCTGGCGCAGCACGCTGACCACATGGTGCAGCAGGTTGGATAATGCAGCTTCGGGCAGGATCTCGACCAGGTCTTGCAGGCCTTCCAGTTCGATCAAGCCCAGGGCGAGCGGCTCCTGCGGGCTGCGGGCCAGTTCCTGTTCCAGCAGACGTTTGAAGTGGCGCAGGTTGAAGGCTGAAGATGTGCGATCCGTGATCGAGCGCAGGCGCAAGGCTTCCAGCGGCGCGCGCAGCTGCTCCTTGAGGATGGCTGCCAGCATGCCAATCAACAGCCCGGCAGCGGTGAAGATCAAGCCAGAGCGTAGCGCACGCGGCGCGAAAGGCTCCAGCGGCGGGGTGGCCTGATCCAGAAATGCAATGTCAAATACCTGGTAGATGCCTTTGATGTAGTTGATGCCGTTCTGGCCGATGTTGTTGGCCAGCAGAGCGGCGGTATCGGGATTGGGGCCTTCCACGATCAGCTCCAGAATGTTCGAATTGGTCTTGACAACCGTCTGACGTTGATAGGCTTGCAGAGAGCTGAATTCCAGGTTGAGCGCCCGGGCTGCATCTTCAAAGACGCGCCGGCTGCTGAGGATGTCGCCATAGGTGGAGATCACGTTGCGCCCTTCCAGGGTGTCCAGACTGGTGACCACATCCCGGCTGCTGATCAGGTTGGCGTTGGGAGAAATGATAAAGGTGGCACTGGCCCGGTATAGGGGGACTGTATTGAGCGAGATGCCCAGGGAAATGACCCAGGCCAGCAGGGCGGTTATGGCCACCAGCCGCCAGGATTTGGTGAGTATTCTGAAGTAGTGCAGGATCACAAGCACCTCCTTGGGTGCCCGGGTGGGAGCGGGTTTTATGCGCTATCTGCCGGACTTTCATGGTGTGTCACGGTTGGCAGGGTGACACAGGGGTTATTATCATTTTAGCAATTTAAAGCCACAAAGCAACACCACAGGCAGGGCTGCCTTACAATGGTTTGGCAATGATGAAGATGCGCCCCCACTCCGAGTTGTTGTCGCGATTGATGCAGGTTTGCAGGGTGACCCGGTAATCGCCGCCGTATACCTCATAAAACAGACTGGTGGCGTTCATCGTCTGCCCGGTACGCAGATCGACAAAGTCAGAATACGGGCTGCTGGGGGTGAGCGCCTGGTATTCCTTGATCTCCACCACTTCAAATTCCAGGATGTTGCCATCGCCATAGACGATCTCCACAATGTCTCCCAGCCGGATGTTAAAGAAAGCTGCTCCGGAAAGATAATTGTGGGCCAGCAGGCCGATGTTCCCGGCAATATCCTGGGCGGTGCGGAACTGGGTGATCTGGTTGTCAACGATGGACACATAGCCCGGGTTGTCAAAAGGCTGCTGCACCACGCGCAGGGCCAGCACATTGTGGATGTAGACCCCGACAATCTGGTTGGGGTTGTCGTTCTTCAGGCTTTCGACAAAACTGTCAAAGGCCGGTTTTTGCGGGATTGCCGTGGGAGTGGGTGGGGCAAGGGTGGGCGACAGGCTCCTCGGCGTTTCGGTTGGCGTGACCAAAGCCCCCAGCATCTGGGTGGGGGTAGGAGCAAAGAAGACCGCTGTGGGGCTCATCGTAGGCGGGGGGTTGATCTGCTGCGGCCGGGTTTGGGTAGGAATCGCCTGCTGGTCAGGTTGTGCCGGTGCTGTGCAAGCAGACAGCCACAAACCTGCCACAAGGATGCCAATCAGAAAGTTGAGCCTGCGCAATGTCATTGAACCCCGGGTGATCGTAATTCATTCAGTGAAAAAAGCATAGCATACCCGCATAGGCTTGGCAAGAAAAACGTCATGGCTCTTTGGGAAGTGGCACAAAGCGCCAAAACCGTCCCCACTGCACACCTTTTCCATGGCAAATCACGGAGGCCCAACGTCATTATTTTGCAGAAAAAAGAGCGAGCCATTTGGCTCGCCCCAAGATGCAAGGAACTCCTGCCTTAACTTTGGCGGGCGGCGCTTAAACGGCCGTAGCGCTCGCTGAGGGCGCGCACCTGTTCGGCGGCATGGTAGGAAGAGCGCACCAGCGGGCCGCTTTCCACCCATTTGAAGCCAATCTCTTCGCCGTACCGTTTCAATTCATCAAACTCATCCAGGCGGTAATAGCGGGCAATGGGCCAATGATGACGGCTGGGTTGCAGATATTGGCCGATGGTCAGGATGTCCACATCCCACGCGCGCAGGTCGCGCATGGCTGCCTTGATCTCATCCATTTCTTCACCCATGCCCACCATCAGCCCGGATTTGGTGAGCACATGCGGGTCAAGCTTTTTGGCATTGACCAGTGTGTCCCGGCTCCATTCGAAATGGTTTTGGGGCTGCACTTCTTTGGAAAGGCGCGGCACCACTTCCAGGTTGTGATTGAGGATGTCCGGATGGGCATCCATGACGATCTTGATGGCCTCCTGGCTGCCCTTGAAGTCGGGGATGAGCACTTCCACCGAGCATTCGGGTTGGAGTTCCCGGATGCGGCGGATGATGCCGGCGAAGATGGGCGCGCCGCCGTCCTTGCGGTTGTCACGGTTAACGCTGGTAATGACGGCGTGCTTGAGGTTCATGTCTTTGACTGCCTGGGCTACGCGTTCCGGTTCATCCCAGTCGATGGGGCCGGGGCGGCCATGCTTGACGTCACAGAACTTGCAGGCCCGGGTGCAGACATCGCCCAGCACCAGAAAGGTGGCTGTGCCGCTGCCAAAGCATTCACCGATATTGGGGCAGTGGGCTTCTTCGCACACCGTATGCAGCACTTTGACATCGATCAGATCCTGCACATGGCGGTAAGAAGTGCCCGAAGGCGGCCGGACTCTGATCCAATCTGGCCGGCGCTGCGGGCGGACATTTTGATCATCGGGATTCATGCGTTCCCGAGAGGGGTCTCGTTGTAGTTTGGTCATATTTACTCCTGTCACGGATTATATCATTGGGGAGGGAATCAGTTGATCAGCCAATTTGGGATCAGCATGGCTTTCTCAAAGTAAATATTCCATTTACTTCTTTTATTGATGGCACCAGGCCGGACGAAAGACGGTCTGTGCATCACCGGGGTTTGTTCACCCCACTCCTCTTTTTCTCCCCCGGCCTATGAAGCCTGATTGACAAATCCAATCCGTGCCGGGGGAGGAATCCATTATCATCAGCATTTTGCATCTACTTTGATCTGGATGACCTTCACTGTTTTGAAAAATCGCAAATGT
>JAGVAB010000156.1 GCA_020060485.1 Anaerolineales bacterium | reverse complement strand
GCCGCGGTCACCCTCAATGCCGCCACTGGCAGCAACAATGGCCAGGTTGACCTGAACTGGATCGCTCCCGGCGATGACGGCGACACCGGCACCGCCACCACCTACTTCGTGCGCTACGCCTCCAGCACCATTGACTCCCAGGCCAAATGGGACGCCGCCACAAACGTCACCGGCGCTCCTGCTCCGCTGGTCGCTGGCACGCCTCAATCCATGACCGTCTCCGGTCTCACCCCAGGCCAGACCTACTTCTTCGCCCTGCGTACACTGGACGACTCCAACAATCTTTCCGATCTGTCCAATTCGCCTTCGGCCGAGGCCAAACCAATTGCGCCTGTTACTGAAGGGCTGTATCAGGAAAACGATCCCAATATCATCTATACAGGCAACTGGCAAACCTGGAGCGACGCGCAAGCCTCCGGCGGGAAAATTAAGTACAGCAACAACCCCGCTGCCAGTGCCACATTGACCTTCACCGGAGAACAGATCAGGCTAATTTACACCAGGTACACTACCCGTGGAGATATTGTCATCCTCATCGACGATTACCTACCCCTTGTATTCAACCAGTACGGCCCCAACCTGGTCTACCAGAATTGGTTGACGATCTACGGCTTGCCCGCCGGGACACACACAATTCAATTCTTGCACCCTGGAGGAACCCATTATATCGACATAGATGCCCTGCAGGTGTTTACAGTATCGACCTATTCAAGTTCTGAAATATCGGAAGAAGGCAGTTTTGCGGTAGATATCAACGAGCTGGATTAACTTTGATCCTCCAGGCTGTGGAAATCAAAGCAATGAATTTCCCCCGGTGATATAAAATAGCCCCGCTCGTTTGAGCGGGGCTTCTCTTTACAGATCGATTTGAATTTCCACACCATTCATGCCAGCCACCGGGATTCGATACACATCCTCGCGCAATTGCTGCCAGGAAATGACCTGCCCATCTTTGCGCACTTCTTTGGGTTGTCCAGGCAGGCACAGATCAACATGTCCTGCCAGCTTCCGCCCGCAATCCAGCTTGAACCGCAAACCGGATACCGAAACCTCCCATTCCACAACTTCCAGTCCCTGTGAAAAATGAAGGTCGCTGCCCAGATACTGGGGCAGGCTGGTGTTCAGCTTGCGCACCGCCAGCAATACCACCCCATGCGGCGCGGTCTTCATCTTGACCACCGGATGCAGCGGATCCATCCAGCTTACTTCGTCATCCCAGAAACTGCGCACCCAGTAAATTCCGTTCGGCAGGACAAAATCCGAAGCATGCAATCGCAAATCTTTGGCCTTGTCATGCCAGTTGAGATACGCCAGCAAATGCCAGCTTCCCACTGCCCCCTTCAAATCAAGCCGCAGATGCGCCGGCTGTGAAGAATCCAGCCAATCCACCACTTCGGCCCGCTTGCCGATGACAGGCATCAACGACTCGGCTATGCGAAGGCGGTCCTCAGGCAGGGCCGGCAAAGCATCTGACAGCAGTAGCGAGCCTCCCGTCATGCCGATCGCAGTTGCCAGCGTCTGTACCTCAGCCAGACTCAACTTCGTGTCCGGCCGCACCAGCAAACAATCCGGGTCATTGACCCACCAATGCTCATGCAGTGCAGCCCGGCTGACAATGTTATTCAATGCGTTGCGCGTTGAAGGAATAAATTTCTCGTCCTTGAAAATGGGCTTGATTTTGTTGAAATGCGGCATCCAGGTATCGCTGACATCCTCGCCAATTCGCATGGCATTGAAAATACCCAGGGATGGGCCCAACGGTGCGCCACAGCCCACCAAATAGGTTTCCTTGCCTGCCGCCTCCCGCAATGTCTCCAGCCCCTTGCGCAGCACCTGTGCCCGGGTGTGGGTCATATCATGCCGCTGCCCCGCCAAAGCCCCCGCATACAGGAAATCCAGTTTCAAATAAGGAAAGCCCCACTCTTTGACGGCTGTCTCAACGGCTCTTCGGGCATAATCCAGCGCACCGGGATGAGTCAGATCAAGTGCAGTATTGAAGGTATTCCAGATATATCCGGCATTGACCGGCTTGCCCTTCACTGTTCGCAAGATAAACTCAGGATGATCCTTCATCAACGCCGATTTGGGATGCACAATAAAAGGCGCCAGCCATAATCCGGGGGTCAACCCGGCTGCTTTGATCTCTTGGGCCAATGGGGCAACCCCTTGTGGAAAGCTCGGTTGGAAAGTAAACCAGTCGCCCACCTGACTCTCATACCCGTCATCAATTTGCACCAGCTTCAATGGCAATCGGTCTTGCAAACCAACAATGGCCTTCAGGTTCTGGCGCACATCTTCTGCTGTCACCTTCTGGTAATAGTGATACCAGGAACACCACCCCAGCGGCACATCGTTATCCACTTTAATTTGGTTTTCACGGGCCACCGCATTCAAATAGAGCCCGATCGAGTCATGGATATCCATCAAGAAAGGATAAATCACCGCCCAATCCGTTTCCATGGTCTGCCCGGGGTCCAGGCGGGTGTGATCGCCGTTTGCCCACAGACGCAGTATAGGCTTGCTTTTGAACAACACCTCCACCGAGCCAAAATGCTGTTGCTGCGAAAGGAAACCCACCACCATGCCCTTGCGATTGGCCCGGTCTGCCACCACGCCAAAGAAATCGCTGGCAAAATGACCAATATGATGCGGCTGTGGCGTGCCGGGATTGGCACACAAAGGGTCGTGAATTTTCGGCATGCGCGAGCGAAAAGCCGCCCGGTCTGCCATATAGGTGGTAGTATGCCCCCATGATTGCCAGTTGTTGGAATAGAAACTGAACCGCGCCGGACGCACTGGCTCACACACCTGCCATGCTCCACCGCTTTCCCCAATGTTCAGCATCTGAATGCGGTTAACCCATACCGGATATTTTCCCTCATTTTGTACAGATACTTTCCACAGGAACAATGGGCGTTCCTCAGCCAGGGCAAACGTAAGGCTATACGAAAGTCCATGCGCACCTGGCTGGGTGCTAAACGCAATGCGCGTCACCGGTCCATGTACAGTATCAATTCCCTCTGCCAGCCGCGCCGAGCATGGTTCCCAATTCGACCCCAGTTCGCTGAATGGCCGCCCTTGAGCCGTGTACTCAATGCCCAGGCGGGCGTCTTCCAGACGCGGCATCCCACTCGTCTCCGGATACAAACTGAACGTTCCCCGTTCTGGTGTGAACACCAAACGAAAATAAGGCGTATGGATCACAGCTCGGCTCCCAGGATGTTTTCCAGCATGGCTTTTAGATCACTCGCCGAAAATGGCTTCCTGACTATCCCGGCCGCACCCAGTGCAAACGCCTGACTCAGTTCATCCTCTTCGCTGGCTGCGGACACCATCACCACCGGAATGGTCTGCAATTCTGCATCTTTTTGGATACATTCCAGAAATTCAAGTCCGTTTACTTCCGGCATCATCCAGTCACAAGTGATCAAATCAAATCGTTCAGTCCGCAAGAGTTCAAAAGCTTCCTGAACCGTGGCGGCTACCATTACAGTGAATCCCAATTTCTGGAAATGCACTGTCAACAACTTTTGCGTGATCCGTTCATCATCAATGACCAGAATGCATTTTTCCATGCCAACCTCAATATATCATCTCTCTATCACCAATAAGGTCAAAACTAATCATATCACAGCCACAGTCAACCCGGAAGATTTTTTTAGGGCTCCGGAATTTGCCGCAGAAAATATGCATCTCGTTACTTTCCATAGACCATTTTTCAATCCTTTAAGGCGCCTGATTTTCTGACTTATCACCATTCATCTCTCAAAACCACCCCGTCAGGACGCCAGACTGCACCCAGGTGGTATAATCGTGCAATGTCCTCCATCGTATGCATCGACCTTGAAACCACCGGCCTGGACCCGCGCAAAGACGCCATCATCGAAATCGGCGCTGTCCGCTTTAATGGCAGCCGGGTGGAAGCTGAATGGTCCAGCCTGGTTAATCCCAACCGCCCCATCCCAGCCTTCGTCAGCCAATTGACCGGCATCAGTGATGCCATGGTGGTTAAGGCTCCTCCCATCCACGCCGTGCAGCAGGAACTGGTCGATTTCGTTGGTGACAGGCCCATCCTCGGACACAACGTCCAGTTTGATGTCGCCTTTCTGCGCCAGCTTGGCATCTTCAAGGCCAATACCACGATCGACACCTATGAACTGGCTTCGGTACTCATGCCAACTGCCGGCAGATACCGCCTGGGTATTCTTGGCCAGGAAATGGGCATCCTCCTGCCCGGCACTCACCGCGCCCTGGACGACGCCCGCCTGACCCATGCCGTACTGATGGATCTCTATCAAAAAGCTCTCACCCTGCCTCGTGAACTGGTCGATGAATTTGTGCGCATGGGCGAGCCTTTCGATTGGGATGCGCAATGGCTCTTTCAGGAAGTGCTGAAAGAACATGCACGCCAGGGCATCAAAGCCAGGAGCGGCGAAAAGCTCACCCTTGTCCCCACCCTGAACGAAACCTATAACCTCAATGCGCGCCTCGATCCGCTAGACCCGCCTGTCCCCCTCGACCCGGAAGAAGTGGCTGCCCTTTTGGAGTATGGCGGACCTTTCGCCCGTTATTTTGAGAATTATGAACAGCGCCCCCAACAGGTGGAGATGCTGCGCGCCGTCACCATGGCCATCTCCAACAGCCAGCATTTCCTGATCGAAGCCGGCACCGGCACCGGCAAGTCCTTTGCCTACCTGGTCCCAGCCGCTTTGTGGGCCATGCAGAACCAGCAGCCGGTTGTCATTTCCACCAACACCATAAACCTTCAGGATCAGTTGAGCAAAAAGGACATCCCCGATCTGTGCCAGGCTCTTGGCATCAACCTGCAAGCTGTCGTCCTCAAGGGGCGTTCCAACTACCTCTGTCCCCGCCGTCTGGAAGCCATGCGCCGCCGTCCGCCAGACACGCCAGACGAAACACGTGTACTCGCCAAAGTAATGGTCTGGTTGTGGGAAGGTGGCAGCGGTGACCGCAATGAGCTCAATCTGAACGGTCCCATTGAACGCGAGATCTGGAGCCGGCTCTCCGCTGAAGATGAAGCCTGCAACGCCGAGACTTGCCAGAGCCGTCTGGATGGCATCTGTCCCTTTTATCAGGCGCACCAGGCCGCCCAATCCGCTCATTTGATCGTGGTCAACCACGCTCTGCTGCTGGCCGACGTTGCCACCGGCAACCGTGTGCTGCCATCCTTCAAGCACCTGATCGTGGACGAAGCCCACCATATCGAATCCGCCACCACCAGCTCGATGAGCTACACCCTGGCCCAGGATGATATTTCCCGCCTGCTGCGCGAGCTGGGTGGCTCCTCCAGTGGTAGCTTGCGCCATTTGCTCACCTTGCTCAAAGGGATGCTCAATCCGGCCGACTTCGCTGGTTTCCAGCAAGCCATTCAACGAATCACCGACCTGGCTTTCCGCCTGGAACACGATTTTCGCGTCTTCTTTGACGCCATCCAGTCCTTCATGGCCGATCAACGCGAAGGCCGTCCGGTCTCCAACTATGGTCAGCAGGAACGCATCCTGCCCGCCACCCGCACCCAGCCCGCTTGGCTGGATGTGGAGATCGCCTGGGATACCACCGCTGAAACCATTGGCCTGCTGCTCAATCTGCTCAGTGAACTGATCAAATCCACCAACCGCCTGAATGGCACTGAGTCCGAAGAGATCAGCGTCCTGCGCGGCACCCTCGGTCAGATCTACAACCGCCTCGACGAAGCCCAGATCAACGCCACCTCGCTGGTCTCGGATGCCGACCCGGGCCGCATCTATTGGGCTGAGATCAACCCCAACAGGCGCAGCCTGACCCTCAACATCGCTCCATTGACCATTGGCCCCATGATGGAAGAGTACCTGTGGCATGAGAAAGAGAGCGTAGTGCTCACATCGGCCACCCTGACCACCAACGGCGAATTCGATTATTTGCGCAACCGCCTGTACGCCGACGAAGCTGATGAACTGGCCCTCGGATCACCCTTTGACTATGAGAGCGCTACCTTGCTGTATATTGTCAATGACATCCCCGAACCCAATGACCGCTCCAACTACCAGCGCATGTTGGAACGCTCGCTGCTCGACCTCTCTCGCGCCACCTCCGGCCGCTTGCTGGCCTTGTTCACTTCCTATGCCCAGCTCAAACAGACCTCGCAGGCCATCAGCCCGGCCCTCAGCGATAGTGATATTTACGTCTATGAACAGGGTGATGGTGCCTCTCCCAATGCATTGCTGGAAATGTTCCGCAGCGCCGAACGTGCCATCCTGCTTGGCACCCGCTCCTTCTGGGAAGGCGTGGACGTGCCCGGGGACGCTCTTTCGGTGGTTGCCATCACCAAGCTGCCTTTCGATGTACCCTCCGATCCCATCGTGGCTGCCCGCGCCGAAACCTTCGATGATCCCTTCAATGAATACATGGTGCCCGAAGCCATTCTGCGCTTCCGTCAGGGTTTCGGCCGTCTGATCCGCACCCAGCACGACCGCGGTCTGGTGGTCATCTACGACCGCCGGGTCATCACCAAAGCCTACGGCCGCGGCTTCCTTGAATCCCTGCCGCAATGTACCGTCCAGGTCGGCAGCCTGCGCGATCTGCCCAAGGCAGCCTCCGGCTGGCTGAATCTATAAACATTCTCTTCAGATCAGGAAATTAACTCAAGTCAGTCTTTGCACGATCAGCCACACGTTTTTATCCTCGCGTCTGATCGTCACTTCTGCGGGCAGCCCTTCAAAAATAGCAGCCATCTGCCGGGCAGAGAGGAAATGACTGCGCATCAGCAGCAGCTTCTCCACCAACGCCAGCAGCTTCCCAAACCCGGTCTCAACATCCGGTTCCTCGATCACCAATCTACCGCCTGGCTTCAGCACCCGCCACATCTCCATGCAGGCCTGGCGTTGATCGATCACATGATGCAGGGCATCCACCATCAATACCCGCTCAAAACTCCCCTCAACAAACGGCAATCCCTCAATCGTTGTTGCACAGGCCAAAAGACCAGGCTTGCTGTGCACTTCCCGCAGCATGCCAAAAGAAGCATCCGCCACCACTACCTGGCAAAGCGGGCAGCCCACGTGTTGTGCCACCCTGCCAGTGCCACCCGCTGCATCCAGCAGCAAACCCTCAAAAGGCAGGTTCAGCACCTGCTGCCAGACATCCATCTTTGTCGAGCCAATGAATCTGTCATAGATGGGCGCAATCATTCCAAAATGGTCTAGTATGGGCATCGTCCCTCACCGTTGAACCGTCATACGCCTGAGTCTAAAGCAGAACATCACAATTAAACCATCACCCTACACGCCATCCACCCACCAGCCGCTTTCTTCTGGAAGCTCGCGGTGCTGCATTACCTCTGCCTTGCCATCTTCCAGCCACAGCACAGCCGGCCTGGCAGCCATATTGTAATTGGAGGACATGCTCAGTTGATAGGCTCCTGCCACAGGCATGGCGATCAGTTCGCCGCGGTGCACCTCCGGCAGCTTCATTTCCGGGATCAAATGATCCCCCGATTCACAATATTTGCCGACCAGCGAAGCCCGGTTAAGCATCCCCGATGCTTCTCTGTCCACCAGTTCCGCAACATAGCGCGCCTGATACATCGGCGGCCGAGGATTGTCTGCCATGCCGCCATCCACAGCCACAATATATGTGCCGTCACTGGAAAACTTGACTGCTCCTACAGTGTAGATCGCCACCCCGGCCTGGCCCACCAGCCAGCGCCCCGGCTCCAACAGCAGCTTGGGCAGCGGCCAGCCGTGTTTGCCGCATTCCTGCTCCAGCGTGGCGCTCATTGCCCGCACCCAGCCAGCCGCATCGGCCACCCTGTCTTCTGGTGTATAAGGCACACCCAAACCGCCCCCCGGACTCAACTCTGCCAGGATGAACTCCTCCTGCGATGCCAGGCCAATCAACCGCTTCAATGCCTCACAATACGGTTTGCTGTCAAACACCTGCGAGCCAACATGGGTATGCAAACCCCGCAGCTTCAGCCAGCGGCTGCCCTGCGCAAAACGGATGCCCTCCGAAGCCTGCCCGTCATGGATCGGCAGCCCGAACTTGGAAGCCACATCCGCTGTCTGCCAGTACTGGTGTGTATCCACCTTCACCCCCGGTGTGATCCGCAGCCAAATGCTAATGACCTTCTTCCGTTCTGATGCCATTGATTCCAGCAGAACCAACTCGGAAAGATTGTCCACCACAATATCCGAAATGCCCCAATCCAATGCAAATTGCAGCTCCGGCACTGTCTTGTTGTTGCCATGAAAATGCACCAGTTTCGGGGAAAAACCTGCCCGCTGGGCGATCTTCAACTCACCCAGACTGACCACATCCACGCCCAATCCCATAGCCGCCATACGGCGCGCCATCGCCAGCGAAAAATATGCCTTGGCTGCATAGGTGATCTCATAACCCCCGCGGTATTCCTGCTCAAAGGCGTTACGCAGCACGTCAAGCTGGGCGCGCAGCGTGGCCCCGTCATAAACATACAAAGGCGATCCGTGTTGTTGCACCAACGCGCGCAGGTTTTGCCCGGCAATCATCATCTGCCCCTTGTTGTCACGGGTAGTCGTTATGGGGAATAAATCCAATGCTTCTTTCACGTTGGCCTCGCTGCGTATCGATTAATTTCACTATTTTTACCACAATTTTCCAATTCTGCAACAAACCCCGTTATTTCGGGGCACTAAAATGTGGAGAATGCCCGCACCACTCCATCCTCCTTGACAGCCATCTTAATCATGCGTACAATAGTTATAGATTATATGATATATCTTATAATAAATTGCAAGCTCCTCCATTACCCCTTTACAATCCGTACTCCGGATCATCATGTGAACATCAATCCATTCACTTCCCGGAATTCTTTTCCACTCAAGCCACCGGCTGGTTTATTTTCCTCGTCCGGCCAGCGTTAAGGATTGCAAACATGGAAAATTTTTCATTGTCAACCTGCCGCTCCGCTGGTTGACAGGAGGCAAAATGCCCAAAGATCCTTACAAGGACAAGCTGTTCAAGGCTGCATCGCCCTATGCCAACAAAACTCCCGTTACAGGACGCTTGGTTTGCGTTCTGAATGCTGTGATGGAAGAGCGCGGTCTGGAGCTCTGCCCCTATCCTTCGCGGGCCGTCCTGAAAAATGAAATTCATGAGCTCATCCTGACAGACGAAGTCACTGCCCGCCCCACACAAACCGTAAACCGCATTGCTTATTTGGGATTTTTTGAGGTTCTGGAAGGCGGAATCCTTCTGGAAGGAGACCTGTTGCAAATCAATGAAAAAACCATTGGCGCTCTGGCCGGTTTCGATTTTACCCACTTACCAAATCACATGAATTTGGTCATTAAGACCAGTGACGCCCTGAAAACCGGAACGGAGCTTGTTCTGCAATGTGGTGATCCTGTTTCCTTTACTTTTGTTCCCCAATCGGCGGTTTGACTGGATCTCATATCATTCAACCGAAACCGTTAATAACCCCGCATCCAACCCTTTTCGATGAAACTTGAGGAGAAATATGACAATTGACAAGAAGATCAAGGTAGCAGTGATGGGCTGTGGCAACATCGGCATGTACGCCATAAAAGCTTTGCAAATTGCCGAAGACCTGCAACCTGTCGGCGCCATTGACCGGGAGCAATGTCTGCCCCATCTTAAGGATCAATTTCCCCATTTGCCCTTTGTCACTGACTTCAACCAGCTTTCTGAAAAGCCGGATGTGGTCATCTTGGGCGTCCCGTCCCGTGAAGTCCAGAAAAATGCGCCGCTTCTGCTCGCCCAGGGCATCCATACCATCGATTGTTTTGACATGCACGGTGATTTTTTTGTCAGCCTGAAAAACACCCTGGAACCCATCGCCAAAGCCAACCGTGTGGCTGCCATCATGGGCTGCGGCGTCGATCCCGGTGTCAGTACCATGATCCGCGCCATTTTTGAACTTTGGGCCACCACAGGCATATCCTACGTCAATTATGGCCCCGGCATGAGCATGGGCCACACTGTTGCCGCCAAATCCTACCCCGGCGTCAAGGACGCCCTGGCCATCACCCGTCCCGGAGAACCCGGCAGTCACAAGCGCGAGATTTACCTGGAGCTTGAGCCAAACGCCGATCTCGAAGAGATCAAGGCCGCCATCATGCAGGATTCCTATTTCTCCCATGATAGCGTTCGCTTCATCCAGGTGGACAAGGTCGCTCCCCTGGTTGACCGCGGCCACCGCATCCATATCACCCGCAAAGGCGGCGCCAGTGGAGTGGATAATCAACTGCTGTCTTTTGAAACCACTTTCCACAATCCTGCTTCCACCGCACAAGTCATGGTCAATTCTGCCCGGGCAGTTACAAAAATGTCGCCCGGTGCCTACACCATGCTCGAAGTACCCCTGATCCACTTCCTGAATGAAGATGTCGAATCCCTGTTAAGACGTGTGGTCTGATCCTTTGTAACCACAAGTTACGATCTAAAAGCGGCTGCCCCAAAACTGGGCAGCCGCTTGTTTCGGCCCAGCCTGAAAACTTAAGACAGACCGATGATCTGTCCAGTCTCCAGGTCAACATCCACATTATAAAATCCGGGCAAGGTCGGCAAACCAGGCATGGTACTCATTGTGCCTGCCAGCGGGTAGAGAAAGCCCGCCCCAACCGAGGCGCGAATATCATTGATTGGCACCCGGAAACCTTTCGGCACGCCTTTCAATCCTGCATCGTGACTGATGCTCAAATGAGTCTTTGCCACGCAAATCGCCATCTCGTCATAGCCCAGGCGCGTATATTCAGCAATCCGCTGTTCAGCCTCCGCAGAATAATCCACGCCATCCGCACCATAGATCTCGCGCGCAATCGTCTCAATCTTTTCCTTGATCGAAGTGCCCTTCAATGGGTAAAGGAATTCGAAATTGGCAGGCTTTTCGGCTGCCGCAATAACCGCGTGCGCCAATTCCAGCGCCCCCTCGCCGCCCAGCTCCCAGTGCCGGCAAATGACTGCCGCTTCTGCCCCGCCTTCTTCCATGGCCGACTTCTTCATCAAGGCCAGTTCGGCTTCTGTGTCTGTGGCAAAGGAATTGATTGCCACCACCACCGGTACACCATATTTGCGTGCGATTTTGATGTGGTGCAGCATATTCGGCAGCCCGGCGCGCAACAGATCCAAGTTCTCGTTAACGTACGCTCTGTCCAGCGGCGCACCTGCCACCACGGTTGGGCCGCCGCCATGCATCTTCAGCGCACGCACCGTAGCCACCAGTACCACCACATTTGGCACCAGTCCCGAATTGCGGCATTTGATGTCAAAGAACTTTTCCATGCCCATATCCGCACCAAACCCGGATTCGGTGACCACATAATCCGCCAGTTTCAGGCCGATCATATCCGCCAGGATCGAACTGTTTCCGTGGGCAATGTTGGCAAACGGTCCGGCATGCACAAACACCGGTGTACCTTCCAGGGTTTGCATCAAATTCGGTTTGATGGCATCCAGCATCAAAACTGTAACCGCTCCAGCCACGCCCAGATCATCAGCCGTGACCTCCTCGCCACTGCGGCTCAAACCGATCACGATCCGCCCGATGCGCTCGCGCATGTCCGCCAGTGAGGTGGTCAATGCCAGGATAGCCATGATTTCACTGGCAACCGAAATATCGAATGCTGTCTGGCGGGTTTTGCCCTTTTCTTTCGGGCCTTGTCCTATGGTAATGCCGCGCAGCATACGGTCGCTGGTGTCGATCACTCGGTTCCAGGTGATGGTCGCCGGATCAATATCCAGCCGCACCAGTTTTGCCCGTTCTTCGGCGGTCAAAGCTTCGGGATCATCTTTGTCAATGCCCAATTTTTTCAAGCGCGGGTACATTTCAAGCGGAAAACGGCGTTTTCCCTTCTTGTCCATCGGACACAGACGGTCAAAAAGCTTTTCGTCGGTTGTAGTACTTTCATGGAACATGCGCGTATCAATCGCAGCCGCCAGCAGATTATTGGCAGCCGTGATGGCGTGAATGTCTCCCGTCAAATGCAGGTTGAACTCTTCCATCGGGATCACCTGGCTGTACCCGCCGCCAGCCGCCCCGCCTTTGATGCCGAAAGTCGGCCCCTGGCTGGGTTGGCGAATGGCCGTGATCACCCGTTTGCCCAACAATGCCCCCAACGCCTGGCTCAAACCTACCGTGGTGGTCGTCTTGCCCTCTCCCAGGGGGGTCGGGGTGATGGCGGTTACATCCACATATTTTCCATTCGGGGCATCTTTCAATCGTTCCAGTACTGCTAAAGTTACTTTGGCTTTATGAGGCCCATAGAATTCAATTTCTTCCGGCAGGAGGCCAAGCTCTTCCGCCACCTCGGCAATCGGTTTGATGTCAGACTCCTGTGCAATTTCAATATCCGAGGGTACAGGGGTTCTGCGTTTTAATTTGATCGGGGTGAACTTTTTTCCAGAGGGTTGCTTTTCGGTCATGGTCAATATCCTTTCTCTATAACACTTGTTTTTTTACGAATAATAAGTTCTGCGATTCAATCAGGCTTGCCTTGGCCCGTCGAAAGGCCGCACCCTGAGCCTGTCGAAGGGCGCAGGCGACCAACTCAAAATCGTTGCGCTCTTTACTCGCAGAAAAACCCCTATATGATTATCAACGATCCCGAATCCACCTTATTGTAGTTTTATTATATCAAAAACTTGCTTATATAGATGCGCTTAGTCTGATTTACAGGACGACTCTCAATCAGGATGATGACGTTTTACCTGTTGTCTGGACTGGTATAATTAATCGAGCCCTATTTCTGTTGCCAAAACCATCCACATAATACCAATCCAACACAAGACAGGAGACCATACACCTCACCCCCAAAAAAAGGAAACCCTATGCAAATCCAGGAATTCAAGAATTTCAGTATCCATTTGAACCAGGAAATCGAGATGCGCATCTACGGGACCGAAGGCATACCCGTCCTGGCCTTTCCTACCCGCAAGGGACGTTACTACGATTTTGAAAATTTTGGCATGCTGGCTGCGATTGAAAAGTGGATATGCGCTGAAAAGGTCATTCTGATCACAGTCGACAGCATCGATGACCAATCCTGGGCCAACCAAAACATCCCGCCTGTCCAACGCGCCCAGCGCCATGAAGCCTACGACCATTATATCATTGAAGAAGTCGTCCCATTTGTCCACAAACAATTCGACACCAACCGCCAATTCGTTGTTTTAGGGTGCGACATGGGCGCATATCACGCCGCCAATTTCTTCTTCCGCTACCCGGATGTTTTCGACAGCATGCTCAGCATGAGCGGCTGGTTCCAGTTGCAGACTTTCGTCGGTGATTACATCGACGAGACCGTTTATTTTCATTCCCCACTGCTCTACCTCCCCAATCTGACCGACGATTGGTATCTGGAAAAATATCGCCAGAGTAAAATCGTCATCTGTGTTGGTCAGGGAGCATGGGAAGAAGCCTGCCTGGCAAATGCCCGCGCCATGCAGCGCGTCCTGCAGGAGAAGAATATCCCCGCGTTGGTAGATTACTGGGGTCTGGATGTCAGTCACGACTGGCCCTGGTGGCGCAAACAGCTTCCGCATTTCATGGACCATCTCATAGCAGAATAACGCCCCCCCCACTCAAAAGTCGCCTGTCAAAGGCCATGGTCACGTTTGCAGTGTCGTTCCAGTTATCCCAATGCGCTGATCGTTACTTGCTCGTAGAGTGACCTTACAAATTCTCGTCCCCCCACCGCAGTCCCATCCAGACTGGCAGAAGCAGCCCCGCAGGCAACCCCCCATTGCAAAGCCTCATCCATCGTATACCCCATGTTCAATGCCCAGACCAACCCGCCAACCAGCGCATCACCTGCACCGATCGGGTTACTCTCCTCAATCAGTGGACTGAGGGCCAGCCAGCTTTGCTGGTCAGTGGATAACACAGCACCTAATTTCCCCAACGAAATGATCACCACCTTTGCCCCCATTTCACGGATACAGGATGCGGCCTTGAGCGCGTCCTCCGGGGTCTGCACAGCCATCCCGGTCAGGTTTTCTGCTTCACTTGCGTTAGGCTTGACCAGATAAGCCCCTGCCCGGCAGCCATGCGCCAGTGCCGGTCCGCTGGTATCCAGAATGCTATGCGCACCCCCGGCCTCAATCACCTTCACCATCTCCGCATACATCGTTTCAGAGACACCCGGCGGCAAACTGCCTGCCAGAACCCACCAATCACCCGCACAAACCAAACCCTTCATCCGCTCCATGAGTTCAGCCTGTCGTGCAGCAGGAATCTCTGGCCCAGGTTCATTCACCTTCAGATAATGGCCATGATCGCTGGTTACGATGCTGATATTCGTGCGCGTCTCACCCGCCACCCACACAAAGTCTGTTTCGATATCCAGTGCCTGTAATCCATCTTGCAGGATTTCCCCGCTTTTTCCGCCCACAAATCCCAAAGCACAAGAGTCCGTCCCCATCGCGCGCAGCATGCGTGACACATTAAACCCCTTGCCGCCAAAATCGATCTGCCACCCCGACGCCCTCAGAACTGTGTCATATTCAATATGAGATACGGTTACTTCCCGATCAACTGCCGGATTCAATGTCACTGTATAGATCATCTTTCTTTCAGCTTTCTCTATGAATAGCCCCAACGAGGCGGCATCGCACAAAAACCTGTCTCCCCCGATAAACTTTCAGCAATGTATTGTGAGCGACAGTAAATTTGGGCGACTTCAGTGCTGCTGACCAGGGTTACTTCTTGGTCGTTGGTTGCAACAGAGCTTTCCTGCTTGAGTTGTCACTGTTTGATGATTAAGAAAACAAGTAGAGTGCTTAAGATCGCTAACAAGACAAGAAAAACTATACGAAAATATTTTTTCATTCTCTCTTATTTAACAAATGGTAGTGATAATTATTGTTTCTCTATAGTAATAAGGTAATTAAACTGATAGATAACTTCATTAATTGAGCTTGGATCTGTCTCTAATTTTGTAAAAAAATTATCCAGATTAAAACTATGAAGATTTTCCAAGTAAGTATATTCAGCAGGTTCAGTTGCTAGCTCACTCAAGCCACCATACTTATAATCCAGCCAATGAGAAGTAGGGATACCTGCTAAACAATGATAATCACTGAGCGTAATGTCACCTCCTTCATTAATTCTTCTAGACGATAGCTGCATTGTTTTTCCACTCATTACATTTGTGGCCGTAAAAACACCAGTGTTAACTTTTACTTCAATAACGAATATTTTATTTTTGCTATTTTTAACTACCATTTGTCCTTCAAATCCATATATAGACATATTAGGACTTATTAGTTGAAGGATTTTTCTGTTCTGGTTAGGGAAAAATTGAACATAGCGGATATTAAAATCATCGCCAGCAAAGCCTTCCTCATTCAAAATCTTTTTGCGATTGTTAAACATTTTATTTAACCCATCCATGGCCTCTGGATGGCCACCGGCCATGAAATTAGTCAAAAGACCACGCTGACCTTCTTCAGAAGCGAGGTCATAACTTTCTCCCCAAGGGATAAGCTCTCCATTTAAATTGCGCATTGCCTCTAGAGTCTTCCACCTTCCATCATAGTACTCTAAGTTGCCATCGGCTTTAACTAAGGCCTCAAAGGCTTTGCTACCTTTTTCAAATCTGTCTTCGATTAGTTTTTTCTGTTGTTCGTAAGGAAGTTTAGCTTCTGCCTCAGCCACAATGCTGTCAAAGGCAACTTGTTCCTCAGCAGTGAGACCTTTGGGGTAAGCAATCCTGCCATCGAGATAGGCTTCTGCTAATTTTCTAGTGACATCAGCCCTCTGTATCTTTTCTGCCTTGTCTGGGGCGACCCACTGGCGACTGTTATCTACCACGGCCACGATTTGTCCAGATCCATCTTTGGCTGCAGCATAATAACCTTTTTCATTGAGTGAAAGTTGGCCCCTATCAAGTCCAGATCCAGCTAGAGTCACAAACATGGCTTTATCGGTTCCTGTGTCAATGATAGCGACTTCATGAGCTTTACCCCAAATACTATCCACCTCGAGTATTAGATAAGCGATGCCATCTGGAGAAATGCCAATGGAGAATGACTTGGGATCAAGAACACGATCGGCAGGGTTTTCTGCATCAGTGAGGCTTCTGGCAAACATATCAGCAGCAACCTGGGCTCTTTGTGAAGTCTCAAACCGGATTTTATTCACCGGATCCGCTTCCTCCACTGCCTGTTGCATTTTGACAGTGATGTCAGCGATCAACGCATTGAGTTCTTCTGCACTGACGGGCGCAAACGGCGTGGCGCTGGGCGCCGGGGCAGACGCTGCTGCACTGGGTGCCGGGGTAACCTGCGCGGCGCATGCAGATAAAAACAGGATGAGCAGGATGAAGGTGATGATGTATTTCATGTTGGCCTCCCATTGGTTCTCTCCTTTTTATACCATAGTTCAAAAGTATTGATGGCCCTGAATGATTTTCATAATGACCCAGTTTTTTCGTAGGGACAGGTCAATGACCTGTCCGCAGCACTGCGATCCCTGGGGTTTGAATTTGGATGGATGCAGCTTGTTTGCATTGCGGGTGGCCAGGTTCGCTTTTCTGAACCTGGCCCTACGGTGCTGGATGATTTTCATAATGACGCAGTTTTTTCGTAGGGATGGGTCAATGACCTGTCCGCAGCACTGCGATCCCCGGGGTTCGAATTTGGATGGATGAGGCTTGTTTGCATTGACAGGGTGGCCAGGTTCGCTTTGCTGAACCTGGCCCTATGGTGCTGGATGATTTTCATAATGACGCAGTTATTTGGTAGGGACAGGTCAATGACCTGTCCGCAGCGCTGCGATCCCTGGGATTTGAATTTGGATGGATGCAGCTTGTTTGCATTGAAGGGCGGCCAGGTTCGCTTCGCTGAACCTGGCCCTGCGGTGCTGGATGATTTCCATAATGACCCAGTTTTTTCGTAGGGACAGGTCAGTGACCTGTCCGCAGCGCTGCGATCCCTGGGGTTTGAATTTGGATGGATGAGGCTTGTTTACATTGACAGGGTGGCCAGGTTCGCTTTGCTGAACCTGGCCCTGCGGTGCGGGATGATTTTCATAATGACGCAGTTTTTTCGTAGGGACAGGTCAGTGACCTGTCCGCTGCACTGCGATCTCGGGGTTCGAATTTGGATGGATGAGGGTTGTTTGCATTGACAGGGTGGCTAGGTTCGCTTCGCTGAACCTGTCCCTACGGTGCTGGATGATTTTCATAACGACCCAGTTTTTCGGGGCAGGTCTTCACAACGACATGCCTGAGAACTTACACGCAGAAAGATGCCGTCCCATTCACTGGAACGGCATCTGATCCATTTTCGAATCTGCCTACTGCACCAATTTGCTACGCCGCAGCCGCAAGCTGTTACTAACCACCAGCACACTGCTAAAAGCCATCGCCGCCGCCGCCAGCATCGGGTTCAGCCAACCCATCGCTGCCGCCGGGATCAGCACCACATTGTAAAAGAACGCCCAAAACAAATTCTGCTTGATCGTACGCAGTGTCTTGCGTGAAAGATCGATTGCCCTCGGCACGCCTTGCAGTTCGCCGCTCATCAACACCACTGGCGCCGAAGCCATCGCCACATCCGTCCCCGTGCCGATTGCCATGCCCACATCGGCCTGTGCCAGGGCCGGAGCATCATTGATCCCGTCCCCCACCATCGCCACCACATACCCGCTTTCCTGCAGGCGCTTCACCTCGGCCGCTTTATCGCCCGGCAGCACTTCGGCCAGCACCCTGTCCACGCCCACCTGGGAGCCAATGGCTTCTGCCGTTTGCCGGTTATCGCCAGTGATCATCGCCACCTGTAAACCCATTTCATGCAGCCGCGTTATGGCTGCCGCCGACCCGCTTTTGACTGTGTCCGCCACGCCAAACACGCCGCGCGGTTCGCCATCTACCAGCACAAACAGCGCCGTTTTGGCCTCCTGTTGCAAGCGCTCAGCTTCGGCCTCCAAAGCATGCGGCGCTGTAACCAGCCGCCGGCTGCCCACCTGCACCCGCCGGCCATCCACTTCTGCCTCCACCCCAAAGCCGACTTCGGCCTTAAAACCATACGGCTCACTCAAACCCAGACTTCGGTTTCCCGCCTCTGCCACCAGCGCCTCACCCAGTGGATGCTCGCTGGCCTTCTCCACTGAAGCCGCCAGGCGCAGCAATTCGTTCTCGCCTTCCACAAAATCACCCAGCACAATATCCGTCACTGCCGGCTGGCCGCGGGTGATCGTGCCGGTTTTGTCCAGCACCACCATGTCCAACCGCCCGGCGCGCTCCAGCGATTCGCTGTCCTTGATTAAAATGCCCTGCTCGGCGCCCTTGCCCGTGCCCACCATCACTGCCGTAGGCGTCGCCAGTCCCATGGCGCATGGGCAGGCGATCACCAGCACCGCCACCATATTGATCAATGCCCTGGTAAAAACCGTCACCTCACCATGTGCGCCATGCATTGGCAGCGGAATGCCGGCAAAATACCACACCGCAAATGTGACCATGGCGATCACAATTACCACCGGCACGAACACAGCCGAGATCTGATCAGCCAGTTTTTGAATGGGGGCTTTGCTGCCCTGGGCAGCCTCTACCAGGCGGATGATCTGCGCCAAAGCAGTTTCCTTGCCGACCTTGGTCGCTTCAAAACGCAGCGTGCCCAGCTTGTTCAGCGTGGCCCCGATCACCGCATCCCCGGGACCCTTCTCCACCGGCAGTGATTCACCGGTCAGCATCGACTCGTCCACTGCAGAGCGGCCATCAATCACCACCCCGTCCACCGCGATTTTCTCGCCCGGCCGTACCAAAATCACATCCCCCACCTGCACGTCATCAACCGCGATCTCCATTTCCTGCCCGTCCCGCACAACACGTGCCGTCTTGGCGCGCAGGCCCATCAATTTCTTCAAGGCTTCACTGGTGCGGCCTTTGGCGCGCACCTCCAAAAACTTGCCCAGTTTGATCATCGTCAGGATCACTGCCGAGATCTCGAAATACACATGCCCTGGCAGCAGCCCCAGCACGATCGGCAGGGAATAGAAATAAGCGGCCGAGCTGCCCAGCGCCACCAGCACATCCATGTTGGCAGCACCGTTGCGCACTGCTTTGAACGCCGAAACATAATACTGGCTGCCGACATAGAACTGCACCGGCGTGGCCAGTGCCAAAAACAGCCAGTTCACCCACGGTTCAAATGCCCAGGCGGGCAGCAGCCCAAAATCCCTGCTCATCGACAATATGAAAAGCGGCGTGGTAAAGATCAACCCAACAATCAGGAACTTGCGCTGCTGGTCAGTCTCCTCCTGGCGTGCCTTTTGCTCGGCATCCTCCGCAACATCGCCCGTCTCCACCGCTTCAAAGCCAGCCGCCTTCACCGCCGCCCGCAGTTCACGCTGGCTGATCACGGTTGGAACATATACCACGCGCGCCCGCTCGGTGGCATGACTGACCTCTGCTTCAAGCACACCATCCAGGGCAGCCAGAGACTTCTCCAGGCGGCGGGCATCATTATCGTCGCTCATCTTGCGGATAAGCAGGTCAGCTTCACCCTCAGCCACATGGTACCCAGCCTTCTCCACCCGTGCCACCAGGTCTTTCAATCCTGCCATTGCCGGGTCAAACACCACCATTGCCCGCTCTGAGGAAAGGTTTACGCTGGCTGACTGCACCCCGCCAACCTTCTTCAAATTGCGCTCCACCGTGGCCACACAGTTGGCACACGTCATTCCTGTGATCGGCAATGTCATATGCTTCTGTTCTGTCATTTTTGCTGCCTTTCTACCAGTAAAGAAATTCCCAATCAATTTACACAGAATACACACTTCAGGAATGCCTTTTCCTGAATAGCATCCGGCGTTCGCATGGATCAATGCAACGATCTTCACTTGCCTGCCGGTGGATAATGGATCTCCTTCAGCAAGGCTATGATCGCATCCTCCGTAGCCGGAGCCTCAAAAACAACGGTCACTTCCTTGGTCTCAGCCGAGGCTTCCACCGACTGCACACCTTCGAGATCACTCACCTCGCTGGTAATGGTATGCACACAATGCTTGCAGGAAATACCTGGTATCTTATAGGTAACAGTAGCCATGAGAAACCTCCTTGATTTCTGATTCAGACTTTTGTAGCGGCATCAAACACATCCGCGATCTCTTTCAACACACGCTCACGCTCCACCGGGTCTTCACCCCGCACCGCAGTGATCAAACAGGAATTGAGATGCTGGTCCAGGATCATGGAGCTGATCTTGTTCAAAGAACCCTGCACCGCCTGGATCTGGCGTATGATGTCAATGCAATAGGTATCATTTTCCAGCATGCGCTGAATGCCGCGCAAATGGCCCTCGGCTGTTTTCAATCGTTTGATCGTTTCCGTATGGTCATGCATCTTACCGTCTCCTTTACCCCCTCCCCGGTGGGAGGGGGTAACCCAATTATACATCATAATACGACTATGTCAATCCAATTTGCCCATTATAAACTTTCGGTTCCCTGGGAAGCAGCGTAATGCATGATACGCATGGGGTGTTTATGCCCCACGCGCAGCTTTACGTGAGAAATATTTCTGCCCCCTTCTGGTTGACCACGCCCCTTCCTTGCAGTATCATCAAAGCATCCACCTGTGAGGAGTCCCATGTCTGACGACCTGCAAGCCTTAATGAGCGACCTGATCCGCCTCACCTCCACCGAACTGCCGCCCGACGTGGAGGCCGCCTTGCAGCGCGCCCGGCACGCCGAAGCCCTCGATTCTGCCGCCCGGGGCGCCCTGGACACCATCCTGCACAACGTAGCTCTCGCCCGCCGCAATGCCACCCCCATTTGCCAGGATACCGGCACCCCCATCTTCTTTGTCGGTTATCCACCAGGCCAATCACCCCGTGAACTGCGCAGCGCCATCCAGGCGGCTGTGGCCCAGGCCACCCGCCAGTCCTTGCTGCGCCCCAACGCAGTCCATCCCCTCAGCGGCAACAACACAGGCGACAATCTTGGCGGCGATCATTTCCCAGCCTTGCATTTCACCGAAGCTGAAGATGATACGCTGACCATTGATCTGATCCTCAAGGGCGGCGGCAGCGAGAATGTGGGAACGCAATACAGCCTGCCCAATGAAAACCTGCAAGCCAGCCGTGACCTGGACGGCGTGCGCCGCACCATACTGGACGCAGTCTATCGTGCCCAGGGACGCGGCTGCGCCCCCGGTGTGCTGGGTGTCGCCATTGGCGGCGACCGTTCCAGCGGCTACCAGGCTTCCAAGCAAGTCTTCCTGCGCTCCCTGGATGACCGCCACCCCGATCCGCAAATTGCCGCTCTCGAAGAAAACTGGCTGGCCGCAGCCAACCAGCTCGGCATTGGCCCGATGGGTTTTGGCGGTCAGACCACCCTGCTGGGACTCAAGATCGCCGTCCTCCACCGCCTGCCAGCCTGTTATTTTGTCACCATCTCCTATATGTGCTGGGCTTTTCGCCGCCGCCGGCTAACCTTGCGTCAGGGCCTGGCCTTGTTTTCGTGAGGCATCATGCTGCATGAACTGAAATTACCCCTCAAGGATGAAGATGTTCGCACCATGCAGGCCGGCGACCAGGTGCTGCTCTCCGGCACCCTGCTGACTGCCCGCGATGCTGCCCATAAATGGCTGGTTGAAACCCTGATCGAAGCCAGCCAGCCAACGACACCGCAAGACCAGGCCGCACGCGATGCCATCACCCCCATCCTCGATCACGGCGCCATCTACCACTGCGGCCCGCTCATCGCCGGGCAGATCTCCCAATCCGCTTCCACAAATGCTGTGCAATTCATCTCGGCTGGGCCAACCACGAGCATTCGCCAGGAGCCTTATGCCCACAAAGTCATGGCCCATTTCCATGTCTCGGCTGTGATTGGCAAGGGAGGCATGGGCGCCGCCACCCTCCGCGCCTGCCAGCAAACTCCTGCTGTTTACCTGTCTGTGGTGGGCGGTGCCGGCGCCCTCATTGCCGGCAGTATTCAGCGTGTCATTTCCGTCCACAAGCTCGAATTTGGCATCCCCGAAGCCATCTGGATCATCCAGGTCAAAGACTTTCCTGCCGTGGTCACCATGGACTCCCACGGGCAAAGCCTGCATGACCAGGTTTCCCTGCACTCCCGGGATGCTCTTGAAAGACTGCTGAAACAAAAATGACCCCTCTTCCGGTATCGGAAGAGAGGTCGGGCTTTTAGAATAACAACCGATTCCTAATGCCGAAAGTGCCGCACCCCGGTAAATACCATTGCCATTCCAGCCGCATCCGCAGCCGCGATCGCATCCGCATCCCGCACCGATCCGCCCGGCTGGATCACCGCCGTGATCCCAAACCTGGCCGCAGCCTCCACCCCGTCTGCAAAGGGGAAAAAGGCATCCGAGGCCATGACCGCTCCTCTGGCTCTCTCCCCTGCCCGCTGGGCAGCAATCTGCACGCAGTCTACCCGGTTGGGCTGTCCCCCGCCAATACCCACCGTGGCCGTGCCGCGCGCAAATACGATCGCATTCGACTTCACCTGCTGCACGGCTTTCCACGCGAAGCGCAGCGCTTCCCATTCCTCTTCGCTGGGTGCGCGTTGGGTTACCACTGTCCACTCCGTATCCTGCGGGTCGCCCAGGTCCACGCTCTGCCGCAAAACGCCGCGAACAATCGAACGCAGCTCATAAGCCGGTTCAATTACCAGATCGGGCATTTCCACCAATCGGCAGTTCTTCTTTCCCGCCAGTTTTAAAAGAGCTTCCTCACTGAAACCGGGAGCGATCACGCACTCCACAAACAGCTCGGCAATGGCTGCCGCTGTCTCGCCGTCAATCACACAATTGCTGGCGATCACACCGCCAAACGCCGATACCGGATCACTGGCCAAGGCTGCCCGATAGGCATTGACCAAAACGTCATCCACGGCCACCCCGCACGGAGAAAGATGCTTGACGATCACAATCGCTGGTGCAGCAAAGCAGACCGCCGTGCGCCAGGCTGCATCCAGATCCAGCAGGTTGTTATAAGACAACGCCTTGCCCTGCAAAACCCGGCCGCCCAGTGCACTGTCTCCAGCCATGTATCCATACAGCCTTGCCTTCTGGTGGCTGTTCTCACCATAGCGCAGTTCCTGAACCAGGTGCAGGTCAAGATGAAGGGTCTCCTCCCCGGACAAATAGGCCAGAATCGCCCCATCATAATGCGCCGTGTGGGCAAAGCCTTTAACAGCCAGCCTTTGTCTGGCTTCGCTGCTCATTTCTCCGTTTTCCAGCGAGCGCAGCACAGGCCCATAATCCGCCGGATCGCACACCAGCATCACCCGTCCAAAGTTCTTGGCCGCCGCCCGTATTAAAGCCACCCCGCCAATGTCAATCTGCTCAATAGCTTCCGCCAGGCTCACCCCCGGCCGGGCAATCGTCTCCTCAAACGGATACAAATTAACCGCCACCAGGTCGATCTCTGCCCAGCTCTGGGCTGCAAGCTGTGCAGCATCCTCGGCTGTTGAGCGCGAAAGAATACCCCCATGGATCGCCGGGTGCAGGGTCTTTACCCGTCCGCCAAGGATCTCCGGCGAACCGGTGTAATCCGAAACTTCGATCACCGCCAGACCGCTCTCGCGCAGGACGCGCGCCGTGCCGCCCGAAGCAATTAATTCCCAGCCCAGCCGGTGCAACCCGGCCGCAAATTCGACCAACCCGGTCTTGTCGAACACAGACAACAACGCTCTTGGCATGATGTTCGTCCTTTCCCAACTTACCGGCAGATCACCTGGCTGCGTTCCGGCCCCACCGACACCCAGCGCACCGGCACACCGCAGTAAGCTTCAATGGCGCTCACGTAATGCTGGGCATTCAGAGGCAGGTCTTCCCAGCGCGTCACCCCCATGATGTCCTCTTTCCATCCGGCGAAAGTCTGATAGATGGGTTCCACTTTCTGTCGCGCCAGCAAAGGCGAAATGAAACGCTTGTCGGCTTGATAACCAGTGCAGAACTGGATCTCCCCCAAACCGGACAGCACATCCAGCTTGGTCAAACCTAATTCCGTCACCCCATTCATGCGCACCACACGCTTGAGCAGCACTCCGTCCAGCCAGCCGATGCGCCGCGGGCGGCCGGTGGTCGTGCCAAATTCATCCCATTGTTGGGAACCATCCCCGCGCAGCACGGCAGCCTTTTCGTCATCCAGCTCTGTGGGGAAAGGCCCCGAACCCACTCTGGTCTGGAATGCCTTCACAATCCCCACCACGCTCAAATCCTGCGGCCTGCCAATTCCCAGGCTCACAAAGGCATTGGCAGCCGAGCAAGAGGAACTGGTCACATACGGATAAGACCCGTGGTCAATGTCCAGCAGCGCACCCTGCGCCCCCTCAGCAATCACATGCTTGCCAGCTTCCAGTGCATCCATTACCAGCGCATTGACATCTGCCACATAAGGCGCCAGGGTTTCCGCATACCCCATATATTCCGTCACAACTGCCGCTACATCCACCGCTTCAGCATCATAAAGCCTGGTCAACTCCCGGTTGGCATTCTCCAGATTTCTTGTCAATCGTTCCTTAAAGAGATCCTTGTCCAGCAGATCGTGGTATTGCACACCCGAACGCCGTGCCTTGTCCACATAAGCCGGGCCGATGCCGCGTACCGTGGTTCCGATCTTGGCCTTGCCCAGGCTTGCTTCCCGCGCCCGATCCAATGCCAGGTGTGCCGGGGTGATCATGTGAGCCGCATAAGAGATCTTCAGCCGTTCGGAGTTGACCGTCACGCCCGCCCCGCGCAGGCTTTCCATCTCCTCCAGCAGCACTCGCGGATTGACCACCGTGCCGCTGCCGATCACCCCCACCGTCTGGGGATAGATCAAACCGGAGGGGATTAAATGCAATTTATATACATCTTCGCCAATGCGGATCGTATGCCCCGCATTGTCGCCGCCCGCAAAACGGGCCACCACATCTGCCTTCGCCGAAAGCAGATCCACAAATCTGCCCTTGCCCTCATCCCCCCACTGGGTACCAATCACAATTTGAAGAGCCATCTTCACCTGCCTTATGGAAATATGTCAATACTTTAAAGACCTTTTGCTTGCAACAGCCACCTCGGCTCAAACAAGCGCAGCCTCAACGATCACCTTATCCTTGATTGCTTTTATCCCCTGCGGGAGAGAAGGGTACCGGTCAATTCAATAACCATTCGCACCAAGTACCACCTTGATCTCTTGTGCCATCTCTCTGGCCCGCTGCGGCGCCCAACCCAGATACGTGGATGGATCAAATAATTGGGTCAGTTCCTCTGCGCTCAAGTACGCCAGCACCCGCGCATCAGCGCTGATCCATGCCTGCAGCGGATTCTGGCCTTCGGTCAGCATCGTATCCCAGGCACGCAGCGAATGTTCCCGCAGCACTTCATGAAAAACCTGCCGGCCGCCGCCCTTGCGGGCAATGGCCATCAACACTGCTTCCACGCTGGCAAATGGTGCAAAGCGTGCAAAATTGCGGACGATCTGTTCTTCGTGCACCACCAGTCCAGAAACGATCTTGACCGCCGTCTCCAGCAGTTCATCGCTGATCAGAAAAGCCTCAGGCAGCACACTGCGCATGTTGGCGCTGTCATCCAGCGTTCTTTCCAACAGCGAAAGTGCAGCGTTGTCCCATGCCACCCGCGGGTACTGTGCCAGCAGGCGCGCCAGCGAATCCATCTTCTCGGCGTTGATCGGGTTTTTTTTGAAAGGCATGGCAGACGAGCCCACCTGTTTCTTGCCAAAAGGTTCGCTCACTTCAAAAATGACCGGCGACTGCAAAATGCGCAGGTCAAAAGCCAGTTTGTGCAGCGAAGCTCCCATCCCGGCCAGGGTACTCAAAACGGAATAATCCTGTTTGCGCGGGTAGGTCTGCGTCGTCACCGGGAAAAAGCCGATCCCCAACAGTTCCGCCAGGCGGCGGTCAAAAACTTCCACCCACTCTGCCCCCAGCACCTGAATAAAGGATGCCCCCGTACCCACTGCTCCCTTGAAACCCTTGCCTTTCAGCCTGCTTTCCACCGCACACAATTGCTCCAGATCTGTCAGCAGGTCCTGGGCATAGATTGCCAGACGGTAGCCCAGCGTGGTCGGCTCGGCCGGCTGCAAATGGGTGAAACCCACTTCCGGCAGATCAGCCCATTTTTCCATCTGCCCGGCCAGTGCATCCAGCAGGCGCAGCAATTTTGCCTTCAGCAATAACAGGGCATCCTTCTGGATCAAAACCAGGGCATTGTCCTTGATGTCAGACGAGGTTGCCCCCAGATGCAGGATACTTGCCCCCGCCGGAGCCTGCTCGCCAAAGCAGCGGATTTCTGCCATCACGTCATGCTGGATCTCGGTTTCAATTGCCTGTGAACGTACAATGTCAATATCATCCTGATGCTGGCGCAGCGCATCCAGTTGCTCCGCCGACACCATGCCGGCTTCATGCTCCACCTGGGCCAGCGCCACCCACAGCCTGCGCCAGGTATGCAATTTGTGGGCTTCGCTCCACAAACCACGCATGGCTTCAGACCCATACCGCCAGGAAAACGGAGAAAGATAACCCTCAAATCGATCCACAAAAACCTCGTTCTTTTACAACGCAGCCCCACCAGGAATATTCAGCTCGCCGATTCATCCGGGAATACAATCTTCCGTGCGAGCCAGAAAAAATTATACTTCATCCAGCCCGCATTCCTGGAATCACCATGTATGTTTTTGAAAAATAAACCTGACGACAATCGACGCCAAATCCTGCATCACATCAGGAATTCCTCCATTGAAGTGCGCACCCATTGACGAGACTGGCGATGGGTCAATCCTGATCCTGGATGGCTATACGCAGTTCTAGGTCAATCCCTCCATCTGCCGCAGATGAAGATCGTATAACTCGGCATATTGCCCGTTCAGCTCAATCAACTCCTCATGCGACCCGGCTTCAATGATCCGTCCCTGATCCAAAACAATGATCCGGTCTGCCAGGCGAACAGTCGAAAAACGATGTGAGATGAGAATGGTGGTGCGGTTCCTGGCCAGTTCGGCAAACTGTTGAAAAAGCTTGTATTCCGCCCGCGCATCCAGTGCAGCAGTTGGTTCATCCAGAATAAGCAATGCAGCCTCATCCCGCATGAAAGCCCGCGCCAGGGCAATTTTCTGCCACATGCCGCCCGAAAGATCATAAGCGCCAAAATGCCGCCCCAGCATGGTTTGATACCCTAGCGGCATCGAATCGATAAGCGAGCGAATACCTGTCGCCTCTACCACCTGCTCAACATCCGCCAGGCCGGGGTTTTTGGCAATATTGCCAAAGGCGATATTGTCAAAAACAGTCGCCTGATAGCGGTTAAATGCCTGGAAGACAAAAGCCAGTTGCCCTTGCAGGCTCTCCGGGTCCATCAAGCGCGTATCCAGACCATCGATCAAAATACTGCCGCTGGTGGGCTCATACAAACGCGCCAGCAGCTTCACCAGGGTGGACTTTCCCGCACCGTTCTCACCCACCAGGGCAATCGTCTCGCCGGGTTCGATGGTGAAAGAGATATCGTGGATGACTTCTTCATCCGAGCCTGGATAAGTGAACGAGACATCTTTGAACTCAACCCGCCCCTTGATCTTCATCGCCTGGCTTTCCTGCTGCCGTTTGATTTGCGGCTCCACGCTGCAGAATAAATTCAGGTCGGCGATATACAACAATTCCGCCACCGCATTGCTGGCAGATTCGGCCACATTACTCAGCGAAGAACGCAAACGCGCAGAAACTGTGATGAATAACGTCAGGTCACCAAGTGTCAGCGTATCAAAAAAAATCTGGCTGGCGATCCTGCCCATCAGCAGGTAGCTGGCGATCCCCAGGATCACCGCATAAACCGTCTCCATAAGCATGCGCTGGTTAAAAAGCTTGCGGTCTTCCGCAATGAAACCTTGCAGCAGGCCTTCATATTGATTGATCAATAACGGCGCCAGACTCAAAATCTTTACCTCGGGCACCGAATCTCTTCCAGTCAGGGTCGAGGTAAAGTACCTTGCCCAGCGATGCTTGGTTGCCCGGGAATACTCTTTATTGTATGCTTTTTGTGAATGTGTCCATTTTGAATAGACGTAGGGAATGAGAATTGGCACCAGAACGATCAGGATCAAAGGTTCCACCGCATACAAAATGACAACCAGAGAAACCATCTGAATAATATTGGAAAACAGGTTGATCATTCTGGAAAGAAATAGTGAAAAATGCCCGGCCGGATTCTTCTGTACCCGTTCAAAAATGTCCTGCATTTCAGGGTCTTCCAGTTGGCCCACATCCAGGAAAGCAGCATGCTTTAGAATATCCATCGAAAGGCGTAACAGCAAATTTTCATCCAGCCGCTGTTTAAGAAATGAGGTCAGCGAGCTGAATAACTCCGAAACAATGGCCACCACCAGCCCCAGGATCAACCAGGGCAAAACAGACTGGATGCCCGTCCCTTCCCCGGATCTGACCAGATCAGTGATCGCATTGACGATCTCCCGGCCAATCCAGCTTAACGCCGCCGGCAGCAGGTTCCCCAGGAAGCTGGTTACGATAATGCCCGTCAGCAGGCCCGGACTGATCTGCCAGGTGGTTTTGATCACCCACAGAGCCTGGATCTTAAATTGACGAACTTTACCATTGATGATAGTGTTTGGGGTTTTCGGCATTCTCATTTCTTTGGTCCTTTTGAATAGATGATGGCATTATATCATCCTGCTCCACATCGCCCGCATCACACCACTTCCCATGCACCAAAAATGTCAGCCAGGCAAATTGCCTGGCTGTTTCGTTTTCTGTAGGGCGGGTGGGGGTCGAACCCACAAGGGATATCCCGGGGGATTTTAAGTCCCCTGCGTCTGCCAATTCCGCCACCGCCCCACAACGGGATATTCACCGTCGTTTGTGATTATATCAGAAACCCTGATTTTTCGACAATCCTGATGCAAGATTTGTCACCTATTTCTGACCGATTTTGGGCGCGATCGCATGCACCAATGCCGCAACACGCGAGCCGCCATGCACCAGGATCGAGGACTTTCTCAAACTGGGCTGCCCCTGCCAGATCACCTGCCGCAGTTCATCGGCACTGTCAAAAAACGGCATACGCAAGGTTGCCCGCCCCAGCTCAAGCAAGGTGTGTGCATCCGAACCAACTGTCCCAGCCAGTTGCTGCTCGGCGGCAAAACGGGCTGCCTTGTGATTGACCTCGGCTGTCAATGCGCGGGCGTTGAACACCTCAATCGCATCCAGGTCCGGCAGCACTTCCTCCAACCGGGCGCGTGTCCACCCATGCCGCCGGTAATCGAAAGGGTGCGCCAGGCTGATGAAAGCACCCTGATCCCTCAAAAGCCGCACAGCCTCTTTGGCTGGCAGCCCGCCGGGAACCTCTTCATCAACAAAAAAGGCCAGAATCTCCCCGCCCTCACGAGTTACAATTTCTTCCCCCACGATCACCCGCTTCGGGTCCATCTCTTTGGCACGCTGCGCCCCGGCAATCGTGTTGTGATCCGTGATCACCAACCGGTCGATCCCCCTCTTTTCGCAGCTCCGCAACAATTGTTTCAAACCATTCAAACTGTCACGTGAATACACCGTGTGACAGTGAAACTCCACTTTCAAGAGCCCTTCCATTTTTTCCTCACAATCCGCTGCTCGTCAAATAACCAGGCACAACACAACGCAGCAGCAACCATTCAATTTATTCCAGAAAATAAGCAGTCAGGCCAAATGTTTGCAAACCGGCCTTCCCTTTACGCCGTTGGATTATACACGATTCAGGATAACCTCGACCTTCATTTTTCTTACATCCTTGTAAACATTCCTTTAACACGCAGGGCAATTGCATCAAAATTCTTTTCTACGATAAATGAATGTTTACCCCGCCCCAGGGCGGGGAATGAGAACCATGCAGCGAGTTTGAGCGCAATGCGCTCAAACTCGCTGCAAAAAAAAGTTTTTCTCCCCTTCCCAAATTGGGAAGGGGTCGGGGGATGGGTAAAAAACATTTCAACACGGAACAAGATGCAATTGTCCTACTTTAACACGAACCTTCCACGCCTCTTTTGTGGTATAAATCCAGTACTGCATTCCCGTCAAAGAAGAACAGGATTTGATATGTTTCCATATGATGACTCGCAATCCAACGGTAAAAGCGTTCTTGTCATTGGTGCCGCCGGACTGGATATTGTCGGCCGCACCACTGAGATGCTTGAACTGCAAACCTCTACGCCTGCCAAAGTGCGTCCTTCTTTTGGCGGGGTGGCCCGCAACATCGCTGAAAACCTTGCCCATCTGGGCGAAGATGTGCACCTCATCACTGCCGTGGGACAGGACCAGTTTGGCTGGCAGCTCCTCGAGCATGCCGATTCTGCTGGTATCAACATCGATGATTGCCTTGCCTCCAACAAATATGCCACTTCTTCCTATCTGGCGGTGCTGACAGAAAAGGGTTTGTTGAGCTTCGCCCTTTATGATATGCGCGTTCTCGAAGCCATCACTCCGGCCTATATTCGTGAACGCAGCCATCTCTTCAAGGAAGCTAGCCTGGTCTTCGTGGATGCAAACCTTTGCCCTGCCACCCTGCGCACCATCTTTCATCAGGCCAGGCTTGCGAAGATCCCGGTCTGCGCCGATGCAGCCTCCCACAAGGTGGCTCCCCGTTTGCTGCCCTATCTTGACAAATTGCTCATGCTGACAGCCAACGCTCACGAAGCCAGCTTCCTCACCAACACAGAATTTCAGATAGCAGACAGGGATGCCGCCCAACTTGCAGCCCGCAATTTGATCAATCTGGGGGTTCAGGCAGCCTTCATCCCCATTGCAGAATTTGGCGTCTGCTATGCCACCCCCCAAACCAGCGGTCACATTCCTGCCATGCGCACCCGCATCGCCGACCCCACCGGCGCAGGTGATGCATTGACCGCAACCCTCATCTATGGTTACCTCAATGACATTCCCCTCGAAGAAGCCCTTCGTTTGGGTGTTTCTGCCGCATCACTGACCTTGCGGCATCCGGGAACTGTCGTCCCCGACCTTTCCCTTGAAAAAATCTATGACCAATTGGTGATCTAAATGCAAACCAACATTTCTCAGTTCTTAACCTATACGAAAGAAGTATCCCTGGCCCTTCAACACCTCCAGCCCATTGTGGCTCTGGAGACTGCGGTTCTCACCCACGGCCTGCCTCACCCCGCCAACATCGAACTCTCCCACCAACTGGAAGATGAGGTCAAACAGGGTGGTGCAACCCCGGCCACAGTGGGTCTGCTGGACGGCAGGATCCATATCGGTCTCACCGCTGAAGAAATTGCCCGCCTGGGTGATACCAGTCAGCCGGCGCGCAAGATCAGCCGCCGAGATTTCGGCATCGCTCTGGCTCGCAAAGAAAAAGGCGGCACCACCGTTACCGGAACCATGATCGCCGCCCGCGCCGCCGGCATCCGTGTCTTCGCCACCGGCGGCATTGGCGGTGTCCATCGCCACGCACCCTTTGACGTTTCTGCCGACCTGCCGGAACTTGGCCGCAGCGGCATGATCGTAACCTGCGCCGGGGCCAAATCCATTCTCGATCTGCCGGCGACCATTGAAGTACTCGAAACCTGGGGGGTGCCCATCATTGGTTACCAGACCGACGAATTCCCCGGCTTCTTTTCCCCGGACAGCGGTCTGCCGGTCAACTTGCGCGTGGAAACTCCGCAAGAAGTGGCCGAAATCGCCGCCGCCCATTGGGGCATGGGCATGGAAAGCGCCATTCTGGTGGTTATTCCCCCACCTGCCGAAACTGCCGTGCCGCGCGCCGCACTGGAAGCTGTCATCGAAGAAGCTGTTCAGGAGGCCGAGCAAAAAGGCATCCGCGGTGCAAAGGTTACGCCCTTCCTGTTGGAACGCGTCAAGCAGCTCAGCGGCGGTACCAGTTTCCGTTCCAATCTGGCCCTGCTGCGCAACAATGCCCGCATTGCCGCCCATATAGCCTGCGCCCTGACAGACAACAAACTGTATCAAGCTTAAAACATTCCTGTACCAGACAGACAAACAAACCGCCGGACAACGGGCGGTTTGTTTATTTCTCAGGCAACAAGAACGCACTCAAGGTGCGCTGGCGGGTTGGGTTACTGTCGGCCAGCGGGTATCCGTAGGTCGCGGTGTACGCGTGGGCACCATGGTTGACGTAGGCGGTGGTGTTCGGCTGGGTGTCGGTGTCAATGTGCTGGTACGGGTCGGCGTAACCGTTGCCGTGCCCGTCGGTAATGGCGTCGGCGTGATAGTGAAAGTTGGCGTCAGTGTTCTGGATGGTGATGGGGTCGCGGTTGGCGTAGGCGGGTCACCAGCAACATTGAAACGCCCCGAAACCAGCCATACATCTCCGATGAACATCTGCACCTCATACTCCCCTGCTTGCCAGGCCGTTGAAATCGGATCACACTCGATATAAGCATAACCTCCCGTGCCACCCGCCCACGGTGCCGTTTGATAACAAATAACCTCGCCGTCCACCAGCCGGTACCAGATCACCGTCCATTGTACCCCTGCCAACAAATTGTTATAACTGTACGTCCCGATCAACTTACCAACAGGATTGTTAAATGTTTCTGCAGGACTGATCGGCTGTCGCGTCTCTTCATCCATCCTGGTTGAGAACAGGATCGGTGAAAATACCGAATTGGGACTGGGGGTGATCTCACTGGTGAATTCCGCCAGAATACCAGATGGGAGCACCGGAGTCGGTGATACCTCCGGCGTGTTGGTGATTGTCGGGGTCAGGGTGATCGTCGGCGTCAGCGTGATGGTCGGCGTAAGGGTAATCGTAAATGTCAACGTTGGAGATGGTGAAGGCGGGAACAATTGGTATGCCACTGGCTCGGCATACTGATTCAAAAAGAAAGCCGCCCCGACCATGAATACCGCCACCAGGATCATGCGCCAGCCGCGTACGATCATTTCCCGCCTTTTGCGAAAATACATCAAACGCTGCCCGTTCCGGATATTGCGAACGCCGAGCCAGATGCCAATCGCAATACCCAGGATGGACAGATAAAATGCTGTTTGTACAAATGTGCGAATATCCAGATCCATGAATTTCTTTTCAAACATAGAAGATCAAGTTTTGGAAATTATAGCACGCCTTTCTGTCAACCCGCCTCAGGCAAAGCGATGGAACCATGGCTTTCTCAAAGTTAATTTTCCATTTGTTTCTTTTATTGATGGCACAAGGCCGGACGAAAGACGGTCTGTACATCACCAGGGTTTATTCACCCCACCCCTTGAACTCCCCTCCCCGCTGCTTGCGTGACGAATCCCAATTCATTCTTCTGCGGGAAGGGGAGCTTTTTGTACTGTGTTGAGCAACGGCTTCGCCGTTGCT
>JAGVAB010000093.1 GCA_020060485.1 Anaerolineales bacterium | reverse complement strand
TTACAAGGAAATCAGCGCAAGAGCAGTGAAACAGCTCTGGTGACAGAGGATTTGCTGGATGGCGTTTTGAAGGTTTACCTGCAGGATCGGGAAAAGGTTGAAACGTTTCTGGAATATTGCCAGAGCGCCAATGGACTCTTGATGCTCCAGGGTACGATTTCCACGTCTGGAAAGCCTTCCCGAAAAGTATATACGTTTCCGCATCTGACATTTGAGGAATATCTGGCTGCGCGGTATTTGTCAGATATTGATCCTGATGAATATGTTTACAAACTGGTAGGAAAAAGCGACCGCTGGCATGAATCAATCAAACTTTTGGGAGAGCACCTTTGTTTTGGTTCTCCCCAGCGTCCGACCATGTCGGCTTTGTTGGATGCCCTTGCTGATACCGGTGTGACAAAAAACGAAGAAGAGCAAGCCCGTATGATCTGGCTTGCCGGTGAATTACTGGTTTTATATCAAAGCGCCTTTCCGAGCAAGGCAGCACCTTCTGCCGAGCGTATTTTTGCGCAATTGAAAGCACTTGCTGTTACCCCGCTTCCCGATCCGCGCATAAGGGCAGAATTAGCCAGCCTGGCTGACGAACTGGGCTACGAGCCCGATGACCTGCACAGCTTCGTGCCCATCCCGGGCAAAGACGCACCCGAATTCTGGCTGGCGCGCTACCCGGTGACCAACGGGCAGTATGCGCGCTTCCTGGATGCGGAAGACTTTGCAGAGGAGAAGTATTGGCTGGATTTTCCGGCCTTTGCCGAGCCGCAGAAGGACTATGCGGGAGTGGGGAATTGGGGACGCAAGGGGGTTGACTGGCTGCATAAGAACCTGGATGAACGGCGCAAGGTGCTGCCCAGATATTGGGGGGACGCCCGCTTCGGGGTCGGGCGGCGCAATGCGCCGGTGGTGGGCATCAGTTGGTATGAGGCCAACGCCTACTGCAAATGGCTGGCGGCGCACGGGGAACAGGCGGAATGGGCAGCCCTGAACGCAATTGGACTGGAGCCGGGCGGGGTGCAACTGCGCCTGCCGACCGAGGCGGAGTGGGTGCAGGCGGCGGGCGGCGAGGAAGGTGAGCGGTATGCCTGGGGACAATTGAGTGACCCGCAGAAGGAGATCGTGCGCCATGCCAACACGGAAGAAAGCGGGATAGGGCGCACCACGCCGGTGTGGATGTACCCGCAGGGCGAGAGCCAGCCGCATGGCGTGATGGACCTGAGCGGCAATGTGTGGGAGTGGCAGGCGAACTTCCGGGACACGGATCACAATTTTCTGGCTTTGCGCGGCGGGTCGTGGTACTTCAATTACAGGAGCGCACGCGTCGCCTCCCGCCGCAACTACAACCCGCGCTACAGGGTCATCAACTACGGCTTCCGCCTCGCGGTGTTTGCCCTCCCCCATTAAGCAGTTGTTTTCTGTTTTTCTGTTTTTCTGTTTTCTGCTTTCTGCCGCGCCCGCGAAGCGGGCGCGCAAATTTTTCAGTTTTGGTATTTACGAAAGGAGGCTTATGAAAACGTACCGCAATCTGTACCCGCAGGTGTGGAATTTTGAAAACCTGTACACGGCTTACCGCCGGGCGCGCAAAGGCAAGCGCAGCAAGCCCGGTGTGGCGGGTTTTGAACGGCAGCAGGAGGAAGAACTGCTGCAAATCCAGCAGGAACTGTGCGAAAAAATGTACAGCCCGGGAAGCTATCACAGTTTTACCATTCACGAGCCCAAGCGGCGATTGATCTCTGCGGCGCCCTTCCGGGACAGGGTTGTTCACCACGCCTTGTGCCAGGTGATGGAGCCGGTCTGGGAGCCGCGCTTCATCCATGACAGCTATGCCAACCGGGTGGGCAAGGGCACGCACCGCGCCCTGGACCGCACCACAACTTATGCCCGCCGCTATGGTTATTTCCTGCAGTGTGATGTGCGCCAGTTCTTTCCCAGCATTGATCTGGCCATCTTGCGGAGCGAGTTTGCCCGCCTGATCCGTGACGACGATCTGCTGTGGCTTTGCGATCAGGTTCTGGCAAGCGGGCAGGGGGTTTTAAGTGAAGAATACCAGATGGTCTATTTTCCCGGGGATGATCTGTTTGCCGCAAACCGCCCGCGCGGGCTGCCGATCGGCAATTTGACTTCCCAATTCTGGGCGAATATCTATTTGAATGGCTTTGACCAGTTCGTGAAACGGGAACTGCATTGTCCCGCCTACTTGCGCTATGTGGATGACTTCCTGCTGTTTTCAGATTCTCCTCGTGAACTTCTGGACTGGCTGACCGCGGTACAGGAGAAAATGGCAGCTCTGCGCCTGACGCTGCACACAGAGAGCGCACGGGTGAATGCGGTTAAGGATGGCATCCCGTTTCTGGGTTTCCGGGTGTATCCCGATCACCGGCGGGTAAAACGCCGCAAGGTAGTAAGCTACCGGCGCAAGCTGCGGCGGATGGTGGCAGCAGCCGGCGACTGTGCAGAAAACCACACCTACTTGCAGGCAAGTGTGAGGGGATGGGTCAATTGGTCTGCGGCGCAGCATGCTGGATTTTGTAGTTCCGGCGGTGAGGCGGGCATGAACGAATCGCCATTGTTTGTACGCACACACGATTTTTTGAAATGGTTGCTGCCGCAGATGCAAAAATTCCCGCGGACGTATCGCTTCACGCTGAGCGAACGCATTCAGCGGCAGGGCATGGATTTTCAGGACAGCCTGGTTTGGGCGGGAAAATCCACCGGCGAAGAAAGGCAAATCTGGTTGCGGAAGGCCGATATCGTTCTTGAACAGCTTCGCTTCTGGCTGCGATTTGCGCATGAGCAGGAGCTGATGACCATTGGGCAATATGAACACGCTGCCCGCATGACAGTGGAAATGGGGCGGCTTTTGGGGGCATGGATGCACAGGTCTTAGGGCCTGCGTATTGGGCAGAGGTCACAGGGCTTTGCGCGGCGGGTCGTGGAACAACAATTACAGGAACGCACGCGTCGCCAACCGCAACAACAACAACCACCCGAACAACAGGAACAACAACAACGGCTTCCGCCTCGCGGTGTTTGCCCTCCACAATTTGGCTTCGGTCAACAATGCGCCGGCAGTATGGCTGATGAAAGATCAGCATCGAGGCAAAAATGGCTGGCCTTGCGCCCGGTTGGGCTGTTCTCAGCCAACCAAATAAAAAACATTCCTTTCCGTTTCAGTAGCCTATGGTGAACATCCGGTTGGGAAAATACCGATCAGGGAATTACAGGTCACTCTTGCGATTCTTTTGCTTTTCGAGTCAAACACAATGCTCCCGTCAGCAGCACTAGTCCCACACCGTCAAAGAGGATGAAACGCAGGGCGGTCTGGCGCAGGAGGGCGTGTACTGCGGGGGTGTTGAAATAGAGGATGCTTTCGCCAACCAGGCCAATGGCTTGCATGATGACGGCCTGGATGAGGGATGTGCGCTGCCGAACGGGGTGAGCCAGGGCGAAGAGGTAAGGCACGTTCCACATGAGGAAGAGAATGCCCAAAGCGCTGACCAGGGATGCGCCGGGCAGGCCGCTGACCTCAAAGGCGGGGGCGTAGCTGGCGGGAGAAACCAGGAAGGCAAAGGCGCATTGCAGGTTGAAGAAGGTGACCGAACCGATCAGGATGCGCGCCAGGGTGAGTGTGCGCCGGGCAGCAGGCATGGATCAGCCTTCCAGCAGGGTGTGCATCAACTGGCAGAGAATTTCTTCGGGGACGCAGGCGGTTTTGACCAGATAGTTGCGGACGGAGCCATACTTGCGCTTGATGTGATGAAGAGTGGCTTCCATCATTTGCGGCGGGGTGGCGATGATGGGGTAGAAGTGCTCCTGTTTGATGCCCAGAAAGCGCACAAAAGAAAGCGGCTGCTGGTAATCCACCAGGAAGCGGTCGGCGGCGCAGTTGCTGAGGGTGTAGTCAAAGACAGCCGTGCTTTCGTTGACGCCGAGCGCCAGCAGGAGCAGGGCGGCGGTGATGCCGGTGCGGTCTTTTCCGGCGGTGCAGTGGATGACCACAGGCAGATTGGCGGGGTCGCTCATCAGGCGAAAGATCTTCCCCAACTCTTTGGCGCTGCCATCAATGACCCAATGCGTATAGATATCTTCCAGCCGTTTGCCCAATTTGTGACGCTGAAAGACGATATGGGTGAAAGGGAAGGGGTCAGAGCGAAAGAGCGGGATTTGCAGATAGTTTGCGCCGGGCAGGGTCACGTCCGGGTGCTTTTCATGTTCGCTTGCGCTGCGCAGATCAATGATGGTTTTGATGCCCAGGTCTTGCAGCAGTTCCATATCGGCGGCATCTGGATTCCCCAGGTGGCCGGAGCGGTAGACGAGGCCCCATTTCACGGTTTGTCCCTGGGTGGTTTGGTAGCCTCCCAGGTCACGGAAGTTGTTGATCTTTTCGAAGGGCAGCACCCTTTCGGCAAGGCTGAGGCTGTTTTGTTGCTGTGTGTGGAGCTTGAAATAGGGGCGCGGCACCGGGTGAACGCCAGACAATTCGAGCGAGGTTTGCCCGGGCAGGATGCAAATTTCCGGGGTTGATTGTTTAAATTGGGGGTCGTAGGAAAGGGTGATCTGCTGCGGGTTCATGTCGGCCGGCCAGGCGATGTGAACGGAATTGGCGGAGTTTCGGGTGACCAGGGCACGGTCATTTGCCTCAACCCGGAAAAGAACGTCTTTTTCGGGAATCTCAATATTTGCCTGCCAGGCGAGATAGGCAAGGGAGCAGGCAAAGAAGAGAAACAGAAGGAAAGCCGGTATACTGAATAGACCCATTGGTTTGAACCTGTCCACCCCTGCCGAAGCAAGGATTGGTAAAATTTCTCTACGCTACGTCCTGAAAGCAGGGTGCCATTGCGAGCGGTTTTCGCGAAGCAGGCTGCTATTTTTGAGGCAATTCAAGGCTAAAAACCGCCAGTGAAGCTTCGTTGGGAAGAACATCCTCCCTGGGAGCACTAAAATGGTGTAGATTTTGTCGTTGGAGGAGGGTTTCACCCGACGTGGCAATCTCCAAACCGTGATGGGGATTGCCACAGTCGCTTTGCTCCTTCGCAACGACAGCAATCAGGGCGCGAGTTTCTACATACTTTTCGTGCACTCTCCTCCCTGCAATGACATTTGTAAGGTAGAGAAGGTAAAATACTATTATAGGTGAAAATTGATGAAATTCGAAGGAGAATTCCAAAATGGAAAAAGCAAAAGTGATCCATTACAGTGAAGTGCCGGCAGAGGTGTTTGGCGATAGTGCACCGGGGGCATCGATCCGCTGGTTGATCGATGATGACCATGATGGCGCACCGGTCTATGCCTTGCGGATGATTGAATTGGCTCCTGGCGGGCATTCGCCGCGCCACACACACCCGTATGAACATGAGAATTTTGTGGTCGAAGGTGTTGGCCGGGTATGGCTGAATGAGGCCTGGAAGGAAATCAAGCCCGGGGATGTGGTTTTTGTGCCGGGCGGGTTATTGCATCAGTATGAGAACACAGGCGAAACGACGCTGAAGTTCTTGTGCGGCATTCCCGTCAAGAAGCTGCGGGAATAGGGCGTTTCGCTTCTGGCCAAGACCAGCGGCCAGGCGGATGGATCACCCTTGTTCCGCGGCGATCATTTTCAGGAATGCGGTAACCACTTGCGGATCAAAATGCTTGGCGGACTGCTCCAGCAGATGTGTTTTGACCTTTTCGACTGGCCATTTGGAGCGGTACGGGCGGTCTGAGTTCAGTGCATCCCAAACATCCACCACGGCAAAAATGCGGGCGGCCAGGGGGATTTCTTCTCCTTTCAAGCCGCGCGGGTAACCTGATCCATCCCATTTCTCGTGATGGCAATAGGGGATTTCGAGGGCGGTTCCAAGGTAATTAATGGGAGAAAGCATCTCGTAGCTGTACACAGGATGCTTCTTCATCACTTCCCACTCCGCATCCGAGAGCGGCCCGTTTTTTTGAAGAATACTGTCCGGAATGCCAATCTTGCCAATATCATGCAGGATTGCCCCGCGGCGGATATGAACGATCTCATCCGGATCAACGCCAACTGCAACGGCCAGTTTTACTGTAAGCTCTGCAACCCGGAAGGAATGACCGGCAGTTTCGTCGTCGCGCAAGTCCAAGGCGCGGCCCCAGCCCTGGATGGTTTCATCATAAGCGACGTGTAAATTCTCCAGGGCAGCAATCAGTCTGCTTCTCTCTTCCTGCAGGTTGCGATAGCGGTTCAGGCGCATGATGGTCCTGATGCGGGCGCGCAATTCAACACGATTGAAAGGTTTGGTGATGAAATCGTCTGCGCCAACCTCAATGCCCTTGATGCGGGATGCCTGATCATCCAGGGCGGTGACCATGATGATCGGAACCTCGGCCAGCCGGGGGTTGCTGCGCAGATGCTGGCAGACCTCAAAGCCATTCATGCCGGGCATCATGACATCCAGAAGAATGAGGTCTGGCAATAACTCTTCCGAAATCCTGATCGTCTCGGCGCCATTGGAGGCGAAGGCCAGGTCATAACCCTGCTGAAAAAGGAGCGCCTCCAGGGTATCCCTGCCAGCCGGTGAGTCATCAACGATCAGAATGGTTTGTTTGGTTTCCATAGCACCAGGCTCTCTCCCGCGGTCACAAAACTTTAAGCATCATCTGCTTGCAACTATTTTAGTCTTACTGTCATTTATTTACAACAACAAAGATAATGATTGGCTCTTTGGGTGCGGCAAAACATCTTCCACGGTAAATCGCGGAGATCCAATAAATCCGTACAAATATTATGCTAAAATGGTTATTAAATTCCCTACAGGAAGTTTTTCCATATCTGTCAAAGGATGCGATTGGGCGGTGAGGCTTGCCTGGCAAGCGTGAGAAAAAACGGTTTTCGAGCATTGACACAGCAAACCATAAACGAAAGGGTGAAATCATGGATGCAATATTATTGGCAGAAGCTGTTCGAGTGATCAAGCAAGCAAAGCGTACGGTCGCTTTTACCGGTGCCGGAATCTCTGTAGAAAGCGGTGTGCCTGCCTTCCGGGGTGAGAATGGACTTTTCGCACAATACGACCCAGCCTGTTTTGATATCAATTATTTTGACGTTCATCCCGAGGAAGCCTGGAAAGCGATCAAAACAACATTCTATGACAATTTTTCTTGTGCCGTTCCAAACGCGGCTCATGAGAGCCTGGCAGAGATGGAGAGGTTGGGATATTTGCAGGGTGTGATCACGCAAAACATTGACCACTTGCACCAGAAGGCTGGTAGCAAGGATGTGACCGAGTTTCATGGCAGCAGCCAGCGATTGGTCTGCCGCGGGTGCGGTCACACCATGGGGGTTGAAGAAGTCATTCTGGAAAACTTGCCGCCGAGGTGTGGTGATTGCCACGCATTCTTAAAGCCGGATTTTGTATTCTTTGGCGAATCTATTCCGCCTCAGGCATACCGGCGGGCGGTTTCCGAAACACTGGCTGCAGATGTATGGCTGGTGATCGGCACTACAGGCGAGGTGATGCCAGCCTCAACCCTGCCGCTGGAGGCCAAACGAAATGGCAAAACCCTCATCGAGGTTAATATCCAGCCATCCAATTATACGGAAGATGTTACCGACATTTATCTGGAGGGCAAGGCAACAGAAGTCCTGCAATTGTTGTTGGCTGAATTGATGAAAAATTAATCAGACCGACACCTCGACCTGCTCGGTGGAAGCTTAGATAAAAGAAAACGGCGACTGGAAAAGTCGCCGTTTTACAGGGAGCATTACCGGGTTGCGTAGATCTCTATGATCTTCAGGATGACTTCTACCGCCTTCTCCATGGATTGGACGCTGATATATTCAAAGTTGCCATGGAAGTTGTGCCCTCCGGTGAAGATGTTAGGGGTTGGCAGTCCCATGAAGGACAGACGGGAGCCATCTGTACCTCCCCGGATGGGAGTGATCAAGGGTTCTATGCCAAGTTCCTGCATGGCTGTTCTGGCGGTTTCAACAATGTGCATTTGACCAGAGAGGATTTCTTTCATATTGGCATACTGGTCGTTGATTTTGATGTTCACAGTGCCGGCGCCATAACGGGAATTAAGAGTAGCGGCGCTGCGTTCGATCAATTCCAGTTTGGTTTTTTGTTTTTCGCGATCGTGGTCGCGAATGATGTACACCATTTCTGCCTGCTCAACGTTGCCGTTGAACGCAAACAAATGAAAGAAGCCCTCGTATCCCTCTGTGAACTCGGGGCGTTCATGCTCTGGCAGCATTTGAGCAAATTCAATGGCAACCATGAGGGCGTTGGTCATCTTGTCCTTGGCTTCACCGGGATGGACGCTGCGTCCCTGGATGAGCACGGTTGCCTGGGAGGCATTGAAACTCTCGTAGTTCAAATCACCGATCGCACCTCCGTCTACTGTGTATGCGAAATCGGCATCGAAGGCCTGTATATCGAAATGATCGGCACCTTTGCCAACCTCTTCGTCTGGCGTAAAAGCTACCCGGATCGGGCCATGAGGGATTTCAGGGTTATGAACCAGATGTTCCAATGCCGCCATGATCTCGGCAACTCCGGCTTTATCATCTGCGCCAAGCAATGTAGTGCCATCCGTGGTGATCAGTGTCTGGCCAATATAATTATTCAATTCAGGAAATTCGCCAGGCGAGAGCAGGATCGTGCCGGCATCATCCAACGGGATGTCTCCACCCTGATATTCTTGCACAATCCTGGGCTGGACAACTTTTGCAGTGAAATCCGGGCTGGTGTCAACATGAGCAATGAAACCAATGGCCGGGCCTTTGTAATTGGGGATATTGGCTGGCAGCGATGCCATCACATAGCCATGCTCCGAGAGGGTGACGTTTTCCAGATGGAGGGCTTGCAACTCCTTGGCCAGTCTTTTGGAGAGGATTAACTGCTTTTTTGTCGTGGGCGTTGCGTTGCTGTGGCGGTCTGATTGTGTGTCGATTTTGACATAATCCAGAAATCTGCTTACAACATCAGTCATGGAATAATCCCTTTCAACAGGGTTGGCGTTTTAATGATGGGTATAATTATACTTGATATGCGAGTGATGGCTGGCGTTTATTACGCTGATTTTTACAACAGACGGCGAAATCATCACTATCGAATTCACATCACAAACCTGGATTTGCTGAATAAGCCTGTACAGGATGAAATCAGGAATGGCTGGCATGAAAAAAATAGAAAATCACCACGCGGATTTTTGGAAAACGAAATCATTGTCTGAGATGACTGGCGAGGAATGGGAGCTTCTTTGTGATCATTGTGGCCGCTGTTGTTTGCATAAACTGGAAGATGAAGACAGCGGAGAAATATTTTTTACCAGCGTGGCATGCAAAGTATACGATCTTGAGCACGGCCAATGCAGCAATTATGCTCACCGAAAACGGGTGGTGCCTGAGTGCGTAGTGCTTACAGCTCAAAATGTGATTGAAATGTCCAGTCTGCCTCTGTCTTGCGCATACCGTTTATTGGCGGAGGGAAAAAAATTGCCAAATTGGCACCATCTTGAATCTGGTGAGCGCCATTCAGTTGTTCGTGCAGGGATGTCCATTACCCTGTTTGCATTATCCGAAAACGCAGTCGACATGCAGTCTCTTGAAGATTGTGTTCTTGATAGCAGAATTTGACGCAGGAACACTTGATCTTGCATATGAAGACGAATGACGAGCTCGATTTGCATGGCAAAACAGTTCCAGAGGCGCTGGATATGTTTGTGCGAATTTATAATGCAAAAGTAAGCAGGGGAGACAGATCCCCGTTTCACGTCATTCATGGGTATGGATCTGGAGGAAATGGCGGTGAAATTCGCAAACGATTGCGGAAATTCCTGGAAGCCTATCCACAGCAGGTGCGCTTTGAACGGGGAGAGCAGATGTTGGGCAACCCTGGTATAACGATCATCCTTCCTGAAAAGGTACTACCAACGCAGATTGAGGAACTTGCCATGGAGGTGCTGGAGTATTGCCGGAATGGAAAAAGCGAGGAGAAGATCATCGGCAAATTTCGACGCTTTGGCCAGATTGAAGTAAAAACACAATTAAAAGAACTGGAACGGCAAGGGAAAATCACTTGCTATCTTAAGGGTAAATACAAGTATTATGCGACTGCAAATTAAGGCTCTCTGGGAATTGCCGTGGGAAAGAAGTTGGACAGGGGCATTTTTGGCGCGAATCGCCAAAAATGCCCCTGTATCTACCATGCTTCACGATTGTTCCCAAAGACCTCAAGTTAATTCACTGGTAAATTAGAGAGAAAGGAATAAGGCAGGGATTATGGAGATGCAAAAAATTCGATGGGGCTTGATGTCAACTGCGCGCATCAATGACAAGGTCATCCCGGCAATCCGCGATTCACAGCAGGGATCGCTTGAAGCAGTGGCCAGCAGGAAAGGGATGAAGGCGCGCAGTTACGCCAGAAGGAATGGTATCCCGCGTGCGTTTGGCAGTTACCAGGAGATGCTGGCCTCGGATGCGATAGATGTTGTGTATATCAGCCTGCCCAACCATTTGCATGCCGAATGGACAATCAAAGCCCTGCAGGCTGGAAAACACGTTTTGTGTGAAAAACCTTTGGCGCTTTCCGAGAAGGAAGTGGAGGCTATACAAAAAGCCAGCCAGGACACCGGCTATTTGGCAGCAGAGGCATTAATGTACCGTCATCATCCTCAATCGATCATGATTGAGAAATTGATTGCAGACGGAAAATTGGGAGAACTCCAATCCATCCGGGGTGTATTCAATTTTATTTTGGGTGGGCCCAAGGATATTCGCAATCAGGTTGAGATGGGTGGCGGTGCTTTGTGGGACATTGGTATTTATCCGGTAACTTATGCTCAATGGCTGATGAAAACCCCTGCCGAAAGTGTGTTTGGGGTTCAAAGAACCGGCAGTACAGGTATCGATACTGTCTTTCATGGTGAATTGATGTTTCCCGACAATCGCTTTGCCCAGATCTCATGTTCTTTTCAGTCTCCATCGCATACATCTGTGGAGGTGATGGGCAGCGAGGGGCGGTTGTTGATCCCCAAGCCTTTCAACGGAATGGAAGCAAACCAGGAAATATTGTATTTTGATCGACATGGTGAATTGACCGCCATAAAGATTCCGGCAAACGAATTGTATCTTTATGAGGTTGAGGATTTGCACACGGCAATATTGAATGGGGTTGCTCAGCGTGTGTCGTTAAAAGAAAGTTGGGAAACGATCCGCACAATTTGCGGCTTATATCGTTCTGCAAAAACAGGCCAGGTTGTCAAACTCTAATCGGAAAAGTGGTGAATGAATACATTTACGTCATGTAGCGATCTCGAAATTGCCATAAATGTTGTAAAGGAGGCCTGCCGGCTTGCAACAGAGATACAAAACAATCTGGCAGGCCAACCCGCTCTAAAAGAAGACCGCTCACCGGTGACGGTGGCGGATTTCAGCGTGCAAGCATTGGTCGTCCGCCGGTTGGAAGAAGCGCAGCCTGACGTTCCTGTGGTTGGCGAGGAAGATGGAAGATTTTTTGAAGAATTGGAAAGAGATATGCGCCAACGGGTACTCCATTATGTTGGCAAGTATATAACCAGGGTTAATGAGCCTCTGGTTACGAGCTGGATAGACCGGGGAGGGGCGGAGCCTGGAGAAAAATTCTGGGTCATTGACCCCATTGACGGCACCAAAGGCTTTTTACGCGGTGGACAGTTTGCGGTGGCGCTGGCGCTGATCGAGAAGGGCTCTGTCAAGGTTGGGGTTTTGGGCTGTCCGAGACTGAAAATTTCCCAATTGGATGAACCGGGAGTACTTGTATACGCTGCTGCCGGGCAAGGAACCTGGGCAGCGCCTTTGGGGGATGCGGGGAGTGCAATACAGGTGCGGGTCTCGGAGTGCGCATCATTTGAAGGTGCCAGAATGTTGTTCTCATATGAAGCAGCACATACCAAAGAAGATTCTGTATTTCAATTTATGAAAAACACTGGAATGATGAGTGAGCCTGTGCGCATTGACAGCCAGGCAAAGCAGGCCCTGCTGGCATGCGGCGATGGTGAGTTTATTGTGCGCATTCCGCCGGGCAACAATCCTGATTACAAGGAAAAGATTTGGGATCAGGCAGCGGGAATGATCGTGATCCTGGAAGCTGGCGGAAGAGTTACCGACCTGGGTGGAAAAGATCTGGACTTCACCGCCGGCAGAAAACTGGAAAGGAATACGGGCATCTTTTCTTCCAATGGGATTCTGCATGATGCCGGACTGGAAAAATTCCAGACAATCCAGCGTTCTGGAAAGGATGAATTCGAAAGCGAAGGTCGATATGGAATGGCATAAAGCGCAACTATCCATCCCTACAAATCACAAGGGAATGTATGATTTCACCGATCTGGTCATGAGGCAGATCAGGGAATGGGGGGTGAGCGAGGGAATGTGTTTCCTGTATGTACAACACACGAGTGCCTCACTGGTGATCTCGGAAAGCTACGACCCAACAGCCAGGCAGGATATGGAAACGTATCTGGAAAAAATGGTGCCGGAGGGGGAGGGCTGGCAGCGACATACAATGGAAGGAAGCGATGATTCCGCCTCACATATCCGCTCCATGCTGACCAGTGTTAGTTTGGCGATCCCGGTTGATGAGGGCAGATTAAGCCTGGGAACTTGGCAAGGGATTTATTTGTTTGAACACAGAAGGAGGAATAACGCCCGCCACGTCCTGATGAGGTTCATTGGATTCTAAAACACAAAAAAAATGCGTATAGCCATAATTATCTTGTGCTCACTTAAACCCTTGCTCTCAAAACTCGTCATCATTTCTTTGTTCGGTGTGTTTTTGATTGCATGCCAGCCTGTAGCCATGCAGCGAACCTTCCAAAATCCCATCATTCCAATTGAGACACCAATCACCCCGGAGCCATTATGGACGCCGGTTCATACCGTCAAGAATAGCCCGGGAACAGGGGACGAAGCCTTGTCCAAGCCGTTGGAAACCAGCGCCGCAAATGTCATTACACCTGAGCCAGCATCTGATGAAAGAGACGTTTTTGAAGGTGTCGATGTTACGCCAGAAATACCGCCAGAATTGCCTGAAGAATTCTATATCAAAAATATTACCGGCCATCGGCAGCATTACCCTTTGGGTTGTGAAGCCAGCGCAGCAATTGATTGGGCAAATTATTTCGGCTCCGCTATCAACGAAGTGGAATTTCAAACCAGATTGCCGGTCTCAGACAACCCGGATTATGGATTCGTAGGCATCGTGACCGGCCCGTGGGGACAGGTTCCGCCATATGCTTATGGCGTGCACGCCGGGCCTGTAGCCGCATTATTGCGTGAGTATGGATTGAATGCCAAAGGCGAAAAGAATTTCAGCATAGAACAAATAAAGGCGGAAATTGCCAACGGGCAGCCGGTGATTGCCTGGGTGATAGGTAACTGCGTTGGAGGGATTCCGTATTCGTATGTAGATTCTCAAGGACGGGAAGTCACTGTGGCAGCATATGAGCATGTAGTAATTGTGACCGGGTATTCAAATCCTCATAATACGCTGCGGTATATGAACAATGGCAAGTTCTATGACATCCCCGTCGAGTATTTTGAGAGATCTTGGGCAGTGCTGGAAAAAATGGTTGTCTATATCTCTGATTGACCGCAGAAAGCTCAATCTCCCTGCAAGCCATAATTACCTGAGAGCAGGGAAAAATCAGCTGCGGTCACGCATTGATCGCTATTAAAGTCGGCTTTTCCGTTGTAACCTCCAGTGCCAATACATTTCCCAAATGCTCCGGCAAGTATGGAAAAATCTGCTGCCGAAACATAGTTGTCATTATTGGCATCGCCGGCTTTCAGCGTGATGGCGGGAAGTTGATTGGATCCGCTTTGTAAAGTGGTTACCGGGATTGTGGTACGCAGGGTGTTTTCACCCTTGACGCCAATCTTATAGGTTCCCGCTGGCACGTTTGGAACACTGTACTGCCCGTTTTGATCGGTAGTTGTGTTGTATGTTGCTGCTGCCTGACTTTGCCCAGGCGGGATCAGATCAAGTTTCATCGCGGTCACCCAGGACGAATGTGGGGCTGCTGGTCTGCCTTGAAGGAGGAGACTGCCATTGACCGTAACGCCTGAAAATGTCCCGGTAGGCGTGGTTGTAGGCGTGGAAGGTGTACTGGTTTGTATGAAATTTATTATGATCAGGTTTTTTGAACAATCCATATAGGTGGTGAATGGGACATGGGCTGAAACCTGCTGGCCTTGCAAATCGTAAAGGGTAATATTTAGTGTTCCATTGGAATTGAGCACCTGTTGTGCAAGCTCAATTTCATATCCGCCGGGACCGTAAGCTGTCGCAAGGCTGGTCATACCCAGCGCGTCGATGGTTTGGTTGCCCAGAAATCCCTCCACTCGAACAACCATGCGGTCTATCGGCAGCCCTGACTGGTCAAAGACCTGACCTGCGATCCCCATCCAGTTACACCCTTTTTCCACATGTGCAAAATTCTGTAAATAGACGGGGGTCCCGGATTGCACCTGGAAAGTGTAGGATTGTCCAGCCACAAGTGCTGTCTGGCTCAATAACGCCAGGATTATAACAACCATGCCAAAGCGCAAGAGAATATGATTTCGAGGTTTGGAGTCTGGAAGCATTTTCCGGTCCTTTGTTAGAAGGTTTCATCAACCAGATGCATGAATTAGGCCATGATGAAATTCGAGAAAGGCAGCATCAGCGGCAGATTAGGATTGGGCGGTTTCCTTTGGCAAGCAGGTAATCTACCGTACTGCCCAATACCAATTCAAAAATGGGTTTGAAGCCATAACTGCCCATGATCAGCAAGTCAATATTCTTTTCTTCCGCTATCCTTTGAATCACAATTGCAGGCGGTCCTTTTTCAACCATGTATTTGGCTTTGACTCGATGGGAGGCGAGATATTTTCTGGCTTCGATTTGAATCTCGGCTTCTTTGGGATCGTGATGAATTACGGTAACAACCACAAGAGGCAGTTTGTGTTTTTGAGACAGGTACGCCGCCATGAACAAAGCTTCTTTTGCCTTGGGGCTGCCGTCATACGCCAGCAAAGCAGTGCGGATTTGCACCGCTCCGCTGCATACTGCCAACAATGGCCGCCCACTGCGTCTCAGGATGGTGTGACGAATTGCCTTCAACTTGGTGGTCAAGGAAGGCAGAGGATGGTTGCAGAAATCAGCAATGATCAAATCTGCCCATTTACTGCGTTCAGTGATCATGCGCGCCGGGTCTCCTCTCTCTACTGCAAAATCACCAGAGACGCCTGCTTCCTGGCAGCGGGTCAGGAAACGTTGTTTGAATCGTTCAATGTTTTCTGCGTTTTCAGCTTCACCGAGAGTTTGGACATGAAGCCCCAAAATATTTGCATTTTCCATTCTGGCTACCAGGATGGCTTGCTCAAGGGCGCCCCAACAGCTATCCAGATCTTTGATTGGGACAAGAATATTGGCGAAAAGGTCAGATCCTTCACCTCTCATTGCCAGGATTTGCCGCCGCCAACTGCCGGGCTCAGGCCCGGATTCAAGCGTGTCTGGGGTCATCCAGTCATAAATGCGATCACGGATGCGGCGCAGAACATCGGAAAGGTTTGCACTGAAACGAGTGGATAAATTGGCGGCCACCACATCGCTTTTCAACCGCCACCCCAACTCTTTTTCAAGATCATCGTGGTATTCCATGATCCACAGATACATATCAGCAGGCGATCGGTCAGGAAATTTGCGCAACAATCCCTGTCGCTGAATGACTTCCAAAACTGGTTGATAAACGCGGTCACACCAATGCAGTACAGCATCTGTCCAGTCGATTGGATGTTGCTGCTCAATCCCCATGAAATAGCGGTGGGTGTGGATGTGCTCGAGCAATTTCTGATACATTCCAAGAGCTGTGAGGGTGAAATCAATTTGAGGCCTGAGTTTGTTCAATCCCGTGTGCCGGAAAAAGTCATTCTGTTCAGCTTTGAGCAGCAAGTCATCTGGATCCAAATCTGGGGTTAGATGGACGCTTACATCGATTTCATGAACGCGAGCCTGAATTTTTTCCGCACCAATCTGGCGGGCAACAGAAACTCGGTGATTGCCGTCAATCACAAAATATACCTGATCGACCTTATAGACCTCGATGGGCGGTACCCCGGTCAGGCTTTCGATAGCCATTTTCACCCTGGCCCAGCGACCTTCATCGGATGACCGTTTGGGGAAGAAACCTTTTGTGAAATCTTCATATCTTCCAGCGGAACCGATGATTGCGTCCAGGGGGATTTCGTGCAAACCGCGGTCAATGGCTGTATTGTGGAGCTTCAGTTCTTTGCGCACCGCGTCATAGGATAAGAGATCGGCATTCTTGCCGGTTGCCTTGGCAAGGATTTCTGTAAGCACAGCTTTCATGTGCGCCTTTTGAAAGTCATCAACCGCGGCACTTAAGCTCATTTATTTCTCCAAATACTGTTTCTTGTCAAGCTGCTCGCGCAATGATATTACAACGGTCTCCTTCTGCTCAAGTTCCACTTGAGATACCCTGGCGATGCCATATGCCGTACCGCTCAGAATTAATAAACCTAGCACAAATACAAGGATGCGAATAGGCCAGGTTTGCCCCAGGATCAGGCCAATCAAGCACAAAAGAACGCCGCTTAAGAGCCCAAGCGTGCGTAATGATTGGCGGTCTTTCAAATTCTGATATTGAATGCTCGCGTTTTCAAATTGTTCCTGTATTACAGTCAAATTTGGCAGTCGTTCAGGGTCGCCATTTTGAAGAGTCATTTTTTTTGCTCCAAAGGCAGATTATTTACAAAGATTTTAACATGCTTCCTTGGGTTGTGCTGCCATAAGCTATAATTGCACAGACTTGATACCAAATAGATTATTCACGAGGTGTTTACTTGGCGGTCTTTCAAAATGCGGATGGATGGGTGCTGGAAACAAGGCATTGTGCTTATGCATTTGGCACCACAGCAGATGGATTGCTGGTTCACAGATATTGGGGACTACGTCTCACAGAGGCAAGTGACTATCCAGGTGCGGTTGAACCAATAGCAGCCGACAGTTTTGACCTGCCTGAAAACCGCCGCAGAGAAGAGTACCCGGGGCAGGAGGGCGCAAAGTACTCTGAACCTTGCATTTGCGTGGAATTTGAGGATGGGATTAGAGATCTTCGTTTGAGATACATGGGAGTGGAATTAAATATCGGGATTAATCATATTGTCATTCATCTCAAGGACCAAAAATATCCATTACATGTTAACCTTCATTACCAGGCGCACGAGGAAAGCGATCTGATTGAACGATGGGCGGAGCTTCGCAATGGCGGTGAAAGCCCAATCAAGGTGCGCCGGCTATTCTCTGGTTTATGGCACATTCCTGAACTCGATGATTATTTCCTGACCTATGTTACCGGAAGATGGTCAGATGAAATGCACATCCAGCATGAGCAATTATGCGGCGGAAAGAAGGTTTTGGAAAGCCGCCGGCTTACAACTGGACATGGCGGTAATCCCTGGTTCGCGGTGGATGATGGAAAGTCCAGTGAAACTTCTGGTCGGGTTTGGTTTGGAACCCTTGCATGGAGCGGGAACTGGAAGACGGTTGGTGAGATAACAACAACTGGCAGCCTTCAAATGCTGACTGGCGTCAACGATTGGGATTTTTGCTGGATGCTGACTGCGGGCGAAACCATCAGCACACCGCATGCGTTTGCTGGCATGTCTGAAAATGGTTTTGGTGAGGCAAGCAGGAAAATGCATGATTTTATCCGGGAGTGCGTCTTGCCCCATGGACACTCAGAACGGAAGGTTATTTTCAATTCCTGGGAGGCGACGACTTTCGCCGTGGATATCCAATCCCAAATCCAGTTAGCGAATATTGCTGCCGGCTTGGGGGTGGAGCTCTTTGTTCTCGATGATGGGTGGTTCAAGGGGCGATATGATGATCGGGTCGGGCTTGGGGATTGGTCGCCCGATCAAGGAAAATTTCCTGATGGACTGAACCCATTAATCTCGGCCGTCAAGTCACTTGGCATGTCTTTTGGGCTTTGGCTGGAACCGGAGATGGTGAATCCGGATAGCGATCTGTATCGCCATCACCCGGATTGGGCCATCCAATTTCCTGGTCGCGCGCTCACCTCGGCCCGCAACCAATACATTCTTAATCTTGGCCGGAAAGATGTGCAGGATCATTTGATCCAGGTCATCGACAGTTTATTGTCCTCCTACGAGATCAGCTTTGTCAAGTGGGACATGAATCGCAATGTAAGCGAACCGGGTTGGCAGGGCGCCGCGGGAGATCCACGTGAACTTTGGATGCGTTATGTTTTTGGCCTTTACAGGGTGCTGGAAGAAGTTCGGGCGAGGCATCCCAAAGTGGTATTCCAAAGCTGCTCTGGCGGTGGCGGACGCGCCGATCTGGGCGTCCTGCACTATGCCGACCAGGTGTGGGTAAGCGACAACACCGATGCATGTGCGAGGTTGAGAATTCAGGAAGGATATGCCCAGATCTTTCCCGCGGCAACCATGGAGAGTTGGGTGACGGATCAAAATGATTCCCTGCTCCCGTTGGATTTTCGATTTCACGTCTGTATGACCGGTGTTCTGGGAATTGGGGGGGACATCAGCACGTGGGACGCGCTGAAACTTGCCGATGCAAAAAAGTGGGTCCTGGTTTACAAATCCCAAAGGGATTTGATCATGTGGGGAGATCGGTATTTGCTGAGATCAGCGCGAAATCATGCTTATTCAGCCATTGAATACCTGAACAAGGACAAAACCAGGGGGATCATCTTTGTATTTCAAACATTTCAGACACCACCATGGAAAACCCCAACCCTGCATCTGCAAGGATTGACCCTGGACAGAAAATATGTAATCGAAGGGGTTGTGAAAAGCGGTCGCGCCTGGCAGGAAAGCGGTCTTCAAATCCCATTGGATAATTTCCAAAGCAAGATCGTTTTGATTCAACGCAACTGAGGCAAAGCAGAGAAAAACATTGCGGGGTGCTTGACATCTAACGGAAAATCCTGTACTATAATGTTACCGGTCACGTGACCGGTAACATTACCCTCTTATAGAAATTTCAGGCCCACGGGATACTCCTCTTGATGAATACAAACCGGATCACAATCCGAGATGTGGCAGCACATGCCGGGGTTTCGCACCAGACGGTATCGAGAGTCATCAATAATAACGATCAGGTGACTAATGCAACACGCCAAAAGGTAGAGGCAGCGATTAAAGAACTGGGTTACCAACCGAATGCCATCGCCCGGTACATGGCCAAAGGCAGTACGAGAACCCTGGCCTGTTTTTCTCCCAATCTAACTGACTATACATATGCGAATATCATCGAGGGGGCTGAGTTTGAAGCCCGCCAGTCCGGCTATTTCCTAATGAGCGCATCCGCCCCGGATACTGATACGTTTCTCACGCTGGTTGCAGAGCTGGTGGCAAGCCGCCGGACAGAAGGTTTGCTGCTTATCAATCCCTTTATGGATGATCGGCATATACATTTGCCGCAATATGCCCCAATTGTTTTTGTTGGAGCGCGCACATCACAAGATACCATGGATTCAGTATTTCTCGATGATGAAGAGGCAGGTCGTCTGGCAACTGGGCATCTTGTGGAATTGGGCCATGAGCATATCGCATTGATCACTGGCCCTCTTGAAGAAGACTGCTCTCGGGATCGGCAATCCGGTTACCTGGAGACATTGGCGTTGCATGGCATGGTTTCAAAACCTGAGCTGATCCTTGAAGGGGATTGGTCTGCTACTTCTGGGCACCACGCCATCCAGACCCTGTTGTCTAATAACACGCCATTTACCGCAATATTTGCTCAAAATGACCGTATGGCAATCGGCGCTATCCAGGCTTTACGGGAAGCAGGACAAAAGGTGCCGGATGATGTGTCTGTCATCGGATTTGATGATATGCCATTGGCATCCTACTACGATCCTGCGTTGACCACCATTCGACAAGACACATTCTGCATGGGGCGCGAGGCCGCCCGGCTTTTGATCCGTGCGATTGAGACGCCAGAAAAACAACGCCGTCATCTGCGAATGCCAGTTGAACTGGTATGTCGAAATTCCACTGCAATTTGCAAAACTCGAACTTAGGAGGTGAACAGGAAAAATCTGATTGGAAAGGTTAAGTCGTTAGGTTGCTTCTACTAAAAAATAAGAGGAGAAACAAAAGTTATGAAACGCAAATCGATCTTGATCGCTCTTTCAACCTTGGTTGTGATCGCCATGCTGGTTGGCGCTTGCACGCCTGCTGCTCCGGCGCCGGCAGCACCAGCCCCAGAAATGCCCGCTGCAGAAGCACCTGCAGCCGAGAAACCGGCCGAACCGGCTGCGCCGGTTGCAGCTGAAGAAGTCAGCTTGCGATGGCGAACCCGGCCTGACAACCAGGCTGAAATTGATGTCTACCAGGCGATCAGTACTGATCTGGATGCAAAACTGGAAGGCATCATGCTGACTTATGAACCCGGCGGTTCAGAATCCTCATCCTATCAGGATGTCTTGAAAACCGAAATCGGTGCGGGTACCGCTCCGGATGTCTTCTGGATCCCAGGAACGGATGTGGCAGACTTTGCAACCCGCGGCCTGATATTGAACATGGCTGACCTGGCTGCTGCCACAGAAGGTTTTGATGTGGATGCGTTCTATCCCGGCCCGATGTACCACATGACATATAATCCCGCCAATGAGAAAACTGGCGCAGGTAGTGGCGCATTCTGGGGTCTTCCCCGCGATGTTTCCACCTTCGCCCTTTACCTGAATTTGGACCTGCTGGCTGAAGCTGGCTTGACCGGTGACATGGACCCGCGCACGATGGCCGAAAATGGCACCTGGACCTGGGAAGCTTTCCTTGAAGCCGCCAAGAAGATTCGCGCTCTCGGCACCGACATCTACGGTTACGGCGCCAATGCCTGGTGGGGTCCTTACGGTACATGGATGAACTCTGCTGGTGGCGGTTTCTTCAATGCTGACCGCGACGCATGCAACCTGGATAGTGATGCCTCCATCGCTGGCTTGGCCTTCGAGCAGGATCTGTATCAGGTTTATGACGTAGCTGTTCCTTATGGCGAAGACAGCGAACCGCCTTTCATGGCTGGCCGCGTTGGCATGTTCCAGAATGGCCGCTGGGCCACTCCTGGTGTGCGCGGTAATGCTGCTTTCGATTGGGACGTGGTGGAACTGCCCAAGGGGCCCGCAGGCAACGCTGGCAACTGGTTGTTCTGGGGTGCATATGTTGTGAACGCCAAGACGGAACACCCGGAAGAGGCATGGAAACTGGTTCAGGCTTTGACGCAGGCCGACACTCAGGCCAAAATCTCTGCCCTGGGAGCCAACATCCCCAGCCGCGTGAGCCAGGAAGCTCTGGATGCATTCCTGACCTTCACACCTCCCGCAAATAACCAGGCATTTCTGAACGGCCTCGCCGACAGCCCGGCTGCTGAAGGACCAGTATGGGAAGGTTCATGGCCTGAATTCGCCGCAGTAATGGATCCCGCAGTCGCCTCCCTGATGACTGGCCAGACAAGCATCGATCAATTCAAAGCCAGCATCTGCTCCGAAGCCAACAAGGCGTTTGGCAAATAGTTTCGATCGTTCTGTATCGGGTAGGCGGACTTGTTCCGCCTACCCTTCATATTTGTTTTGTAGTTTCTTCAGCAGATCAAATCATGGGGTGCGGTTTGCTGAAGCCCCTGCATTCGCGTAAATGCAATATGAGATCTCGCACAGGAGGATTCTATGAATGAATCAACAATAGCGACAAAGACCAGCGCTGAACGCATCATACATATGATTGCGATTTGGCAAGGGTTGGTTGCAGCCAGTGTTGGTGGTTTTGCGGGATTTTTACTGCTCCGCGCTCCGGCAAGTATGGCTTCCTGGTTGCGAATCCTTTTATTACTGGTTGCCATTTTGCTGGGCACAGCTTCAGGCATCAGCGTATCCATGCTTTTCCGTCGGCAGCATCAGGGAAGAGTGTTCGCCCTGGTCGTAAATTATCTGATCTTTTTAGCCGCATTGTTGATGCTGCTCCAGTACCTGGGAATTTTTACCGGCATTGATGCTCTTGGGGGAACCTTTGGGAGAGGTATTCCCTGGCTGGGCGGAGTGATTGCCGGGTATTTGGTTGGTTCAATCGGCGACAAGTTTGAAAGTAATTACCAGCTAGCGCTCAAATTCCGGCGAGCTGGGCAAATCATCGCAGTAATTTTTGGGGCAATATTTTTGATCGTAATTGGTCTGTTTAATGCGCTTATTCATATCATCTCTCAATTCAATCGGCCATTGCCATTTCTCTTGCTGGCTTTGCTGGTTGTGGCAGGCTTTGTTTTACGCTTGCTTTCCAGCGAGAAGATCGCTTCAGCGCTGCATGCTAAAGCGTCGCACAACGAAGCAATCAGCGGTTTCCTGTTTTTATCCCCCAACCTGTTAGGCTTCCTGTTCTTTTTTGCTGGCCCGCTTCTGCTCTCATTGTATGTCAGTTTTACCAACTCCGATTCATTTGGTACACAGGACTGGGTGGGATTGGAGAATTATGCCAAGATCATCAATTTAAGTGTGGCAAGGCTGGATTATGCTGACCAACCAGCCACTGAAGTTTTAAACACCAAGATTTACGATGAATTGACGCGGGTCAAATGGATTGGCAATGGCATTATTATTGGGGCTGAAGATAAACTTTTCTGGATCGCATTAAGAAATACCATTGTATTCACTTTGCTGGCCCTGCCCCTGAGTATCATTCCGGCCTTGTTGCTGGCATCATTGTTGAACAGTAAATTGCCAGGGATGAAATTCTTTCGTGCGGTGTATTTCTTGCCTACTGTGGCGGCAGTAGTGGGTGTGGCCCTGATCTGGCAATGGCTCTATAATGCCGCTGTCGGTTATATCAATTTTTCAATTAACAGTGTTGTCGTATTCCTGAATGGCTTGTTGGGCTCCGATATTGTCGACCCGCAAATCCGTTGGCTGTCAGACACCAAGGTGGCGCTTCTGGCAGTAGTGATCATGTCAGCCTGGCAGTGGCTGGGATATTACTCCGTCATTTTTCTGGCTGGCATGCAGAATATTCCAAAAGAATTGTACGAGGCCGCCACAGTGGATGGGGCTGGTGCCTGGTCACGGTTTATGAATGTCACGCTGCCTTTGCTTGCGCCTACTACATTCTACGTGGTCACGACGGCTGTCATCAATGCCTTGCAGGTCTTTGAGCAGGTCTACGTTCTGATTCCCACTGAACCGCCGGGGGGGCCTGCCAATTCAACCATGACCATTGTTCTATATTTGTATCAAAAAGGATTCCAGCGTTTCCAGCAAGGCTATGCCTCTGCCGTTGCCTGGGTGCTTTTCCTGCTTATTTTCGCAATCACCCTGATGCAGTTTCGTCGCCAAAGCAAATCCAAAGGCGCTTATTAAACAGGAGAATACAATCATGATGTACAGAATACTGAAGTTTTTGCAAAACCTGTTAGTATATGGTTTGTTAATTGGGTTTGCATATATCATGCTTTTCCCGTTCTTCTTTATGTTTTCCACCTCGCTGAAGTTGCAGACAGATACCTACCGTTATCCGCCGCGTTTGATCCCCATGAAACCCGAAGAGGTTGAGGTGGTGGGGATGGAGGGACTCAAACCGCTGTATTATGTGACATATGAGGGTGAAGAGCGCCAGTTTGCGCTTGTTGAGCGCAGTGCGCCGGCCGGAGTTTATTTGGACCCACAAAATCCAGACCAGACCGCAACCATTGCCATGGAGCTTGTGCAGCCTGCGGGTGACATCGATGACCAGAAAAGCATTGCGTATCAGGGAAATTCAGAACTTTTATGGGATGTGCCGGTGAGTGGGAAAGTCGTGCAGATGATCAGGATTGATCAGACTGCATTGGGACGGTTTGTGGACCCGGAAAATCCCGAAAATGTTGCATTTCAGAATTTCCGCGCCAGCGTGGCAGTTGAAACACCAACCCTGGTGCCGGAAAACTATACCAGGGTCAGGGATTTGCAAGGACTTGATCGGGCACTGACAAATACAGCGCTGGTGACGATCCTGGTGGTTGTTGGGCAGCTGGCAACCAGCGTGGTTGGCGGATATGCTTTGGCCCGGCTGAAATTCCCGGGGCGGGATCAAATCTTCCTGGTTTACCTCGGAACGATCATGATACCCTTCGTTGTTTTGATCACACCGCTATATCAATTGATGGTCATGCTGGGCTGGGTTGACAAACTGGCATCCCTGATCATCCCGTGGATATTCAGCGCTTATGGCACTTTTATGATGCGTCAGTTTTTCATCACTGTTCCCCGGGAAATTGAAGAGGCTGCCCTTATTGACGGAGCTTCGCGTATGCAGATTCTATGGCGGATATTTTTGCCGGCCGCAACGCCTGCTCTGGCAACCCTGGCCACATTTGCATTTCTCTATGCCTGGAACAGCTTTTTCTGGCCATTGATCATCATCAATACCGGAAACAGAAATAACCATGTTTTGACACTCGCATTGAGTATTCTGCGCGGCAAGGCAGCCGACAATGCCAATCTGGTCATGGCTGGGGCTGCAATCGCCATTCTGCCGCCTATGATCATCTACATTTTTGCCCAGCGCTTCTTTGTTGAGAGTGCCACCAGCAGCGGGGTAAAAGGATAAGTTGTTTTCTGGATTGTAGTTTTCCGCCGCAGGCAGACATTTTCTCACCATCACGGCCGAGATGCCTGCGGCGGAAATGGTTAATCTTCAAGCGTCAGCTGGATTTTGGTTATAATTGCATGATTGTAATTAAATCCGGTTAAAGGCATTGGTTTTTCATCACAAAATGATCGAGGAGTTTTATTTTTAGAATGAAAAAGGTAAATGGATGTTACACAGTTTACGGTAATGCCATCAGTAAGCGGCAATCTGCGGCAGCCGATCGTTGGAAAAATATGCTGGCTCGCAAATTTGAATATGATCCAAACGAAAAATACACGCTCAGCTTGCAGGATAATCCTTATTTGGGATCTTTGTTTGGCGTGAAGGATGTTGTGCGCGGCGATCACGGCCAACCTTTGACCCAGGAAAATGCAGTTATCATCAGCACGATCCGAATGGGGTTTGGGCATTATCGCATTGCCATGGCTGGGATGTCCTGCGCCAGGGCAATGGGTTTTACGCCTTATTGGTTGGACTTGTTAGCCATTCCAGGCATCACCAGCGATGTGATCAATTGGTGCAACAGCTGGTATAGCCGCTTTTCACGTACTTCACAACAAAGTGCTTTTTTCAACAAATATGTATGGGAATCAGTGACCACCGGGGACCGGACATTGCCAGGCCTCTGGCAGCTTTTGAACGGGTGGATCGTGGGCTGGCCGTGGAGATTTCTCAAAACCAACGTCAAAGATTACAAAATGAGTGAGTTGTTTGGAAATCTTTATGCCGCCCTCCCGTCTGATATGCCCGTGCTGACCTCTCATATGTGGAATTGCATGGGGGCTGTCGCTGGCGGGATGACCAATGTGGTTGATATGATGTTTGACAATTGGCCAATGTCCTTTCAGTTGACTGAAGGAGCAAAACACGGTGTACAGTCTCCTTCCGGGTATTATGGTTTTAAGATCATGCGCGGTTTTGATGACCGCGACCGGCTGCTCCAGCCCATGCCGTCAGACGCCCTTTACTTTACTGGTCATCATGTTGATCATGAATTAGTGGAAAACATCGAAGTGGATTGTGCCGCCCGCCTAAGGCGAATGAAAGCTAAAGAACCACGCCGGATAATGCTCACCATGGGCGGCGCCGGGGCGCAGAAAGAACTCTTTAAGGCTGTTATCGAACACTGCATTCCTTTGATCCAGAAAGAACAGGTTGCATTGTTTGTCAATCTGGGTGACCATAAAGCAAATTGGGATTGGCTGGAGGCAGAATTGGCCACCCAAAAAGATTTGATCCAGGCCCATTTCACTTGGGAAGATACACAATCATTTGCAGACCAGATCCGCACCGAAACAGCCAAAGGGCTGCATGTGTTTTTACACGATAACACCTTCCATGCGGTATACGCAACAAATTATTTGATGCGTGTAGCCGATGTGATGGTTACCAAACCCAGCGAGCTTGCCTTTTATCCCATTCCCAAGATCTTTAATGAGCGGGTTGGTGGACACGAAATGTGGGGGGCCATTCGCGGCGCTGAGCTTGGCGATGGAACTGTTGAGGCGCGTTCAATTCCGCAAACCTTGCAGGCGATTGACGTTCTGACAAAGGAAGATGATTTGCTCACTCTCTTCTGTGAACAGATCGTCAAGAACAAGGGGATTGGGATTTATGATGGCGCTTATAAATGTGTGGAACTTGCCACTGGCAAAAAGTGGGTACGATAATAGGTTCGGCTACATTGACAACCGGAGCAGGTTTGTCCCGTAAAGATAGCGACCCGGAATTGCGCGTTGACCTATCCTCGCGGCCAAAATTGAATAGTTGAAAGGGAAAAAATGCAATCCTCGGACGGGAACCTGTTTCCTCATCGGCGACACAATCCCCTGACAGATGAATGGGTACTGGTTTCTCCTCACCGCACCAAACGCCCATGGCTGGGACAGGTGGAAAAAACCATTGGCGATGTTCGCGAGCCTTACGATCCCGGTTGTTATCTTTGCCCGGGCAATCAGCGGGCAGGGGAAGTAGCCAACCCTGCTTACCAACATACATTTGTCTTTACCAATGATTTTGCGGCCCTTTTGCCAGATACCTTACAGGACATCAGCAGTCCGCCTGTCAAACCGCTGCTAAAAACAGAAGTAGTAAGGGGCACATGCAGGGTGGTGTGTTTCTCTCCGCGCCATGATTTAACAATGGCTGAGATGGAAACAGAAGATATCATCCTGGTGATTGAAGCGTGGCAGTCCCAATTGACAGAATTGTCCCAGGATTACCAGTGGGTGCAAATATTTGAAAACAAGGGGCACGTGATGGGGTGTTCCAACCCGCATCCGCATGGCCAAATTTGGGCTTTGGATACGCTTCCCAATCAGCCTTTTGCCGAAGACTTGAACCAGAAGGCATATTATGATACCTGCCACAGACCATTGCTTCTGGATTATTTAGGAGAGGAACTCAAGTTAAACGAACGAGTCATTCTCGAAAATGAAGACTGGGCTGTGGTAGTCCCTTTTTGGGCAGTGTGGCCTTTTGAGACTTTGTTGCTGCCAAAAACGCATGTATTGCGACTGACAGATCTTAATCACAGGCAGACCCTTGCTCTGGCTGCCATCATGAAAAACCTGTTGGTGAAATACGATAATCTGTTTGAAACCTCGTTTCCATATTCCATGGGTTGGCATGGAGCGCCAGGAACAGGAATCGCAGCCCATTGGCAGCTTCATGCTCACTACTATCCTCCACTGTTGAGATCGGCGACAGTGAAGAAGTTCATGGTTGGCTATGAGATGATGGCTGAGGCGCAAAGAGATATCACCGCCGAGCAGGCGGCAGAGCGTCTTCGTTTGATGTCCACAACGCATTACCGCCAGTTGCCTGAATCAGAAATGGCGTAATTTGCCACTTGAACGGTTTGGCCTGAGAGGATTTCATGGAGAGTTCACAAAATATTCAAAAGGCATTAAAACAAAAATTCTTCGAGCTGTATGGAATCGAGCCGGAGATCATCGTGCGGGCACCAGGCAGGGTGAACATCATTGGCGAGCACACAGATTATAATGATGGCTTTGTGCTTCCCATGGCCATTGACCGGTTCTTCTGGATCGCACTGTCTCCCCGTTCGGATAGCTTGCTCCGCGTTTTTTCGTTGGATCTCGATGAGCAAACCACATTTGATTCATCCTGTCCTGCCCACACCGAAAATGGGCATTGGTCTGAATATTTCCGGGGCATTGCCTGGGCGATGACCGATCAAGGATACCTTCTGCAAGGTTGGGATGGCGTTGCGACAGGGGACATTCCCATTGGTGCCGGCTTATCCTCCTCGGCAGCAGTGGAACTGGCCGTGGCCAGAGCATTTTGCGAAGCATCAGGTATTGAATGGCTGCCCATCGAAATGGCAAGAATTGCCCAACGTGCAGAAATTGAGTGGGTCGGTGTTAATTGCGGCATCATGGATCAGCTGATTTCCGCGGCAGGGATTAGCGGGCATGCTTTGTTGATCGATTGCCGCTCGCTCCAATTTGAAGCCGTACCTTTGCCAAAAGGGACTGTCGTCGTGGTTCTGGATACTGGCACCCGCAGAGGCCTCGTTGATTCCGCATACAACGAACGCAGGCAGCAGTGTGAGCAAGCCGCCGCATTCTTTGGCGTTCCAGCCCTGCGGGATGTTTCCATGGATGTATTCCTGTCAAAATCTTCGGAGATGCCTCTTCTCATCCAAAAACGAGCCAGACATATCATTAGTGAGAACGACCGGACAGTGATGGCCGCCGGGGCGATGAGGTTGAATGATGCGCCTGCGCTAGGCGGACTGATGAATGAGAGCCATTTGAGCCTTGCTGTTGATTTTGAGGTGTCCTGTGAAGCGCTGGATGCGATTGCGTTGTCGGCCCGCAACAGGCCGGAATGTTACGGGGCGCGGATGACGGGCGCAGGTTTTGGCGGCTGTGGCGTTGCTCTTGTCGAGAGCGCAAACGTGGCTGAATTTACCAGGAATGTTTCTGAGGACTATCGGAACAGAACAGGATTGGAAGCGCGTTTGTATGTTTGCCAGCCGGTTGATGGGGCCACCGTGTTGGAAAGTAATCCCAAGTAGTTACCAAAAAGCATAAAAACGTTAAGTTTTCCGGAAATCCAAAGGAAGGACAATGGTTCCTGCTTACCAAAGTTTAATCTTTTGTTGACGTAAAATAACTTGAATCATTTTTATAACTGCTATATACTGTTAACAATGTTCCACTTATATCCTATACAGGAGGAGAGTAAATGTCCAAATCACGTGTTTTAACCTTTGTTGTGGCGTTGTTTGTTGTCAGCGCCATGCTGCTGGGCGCTTGCACGCCTGCACCAGCACCAGAACCTGCGCCGGTAGAGCCTGCTGCGCCAGAACCGACCAAACCGCCTGCGCCTACTGAACCGCCCGCGCCAACCGAAGTTCCCGCACCCGAGTTGGGAACCGAAGAAAACCCCCTGATCTGGGCAGTTGTCCCGTCTGGAGACACCGAACGTGTCGTGGCTGGCTTCAACGAAGTTGCCCGGCTTGTTTATGATGCTACTGGCCTCGTAATTGAGCCGTTTGTAGCGACGGAATACGCCGGTGTGATCGAGGCTTTGTCGGCTACACCGCCCAAGGCGCACATGTCCTCGCTGGCTACTTTTGCCTACATTCTGGCAGCCGAGCGTGGTGGAGCAGAAGCCGAGTTGGTATCGGTGCGCAATGGCGCTGCCACCTACAACGGGCAGATCTTTGTGCGCACAGACAGCGGCATTGAGACGATCGCCGATCTGAAAGGCAAGACTTTCTGCCGTCCTGACCCGTTGAGCACCAGCGGCTGGATCATTCCCAGCATCACCTTGAAAGCCGCCGGTCTTGATCCTGATGTCGACCTGGCCCAGCTTGTGGATGCCGGTTCGCATGATGCAGCCATTGCCGGTGTATACAATGGCGATTGCGATGCCGGTTCTTCCTATGTGGATGCCCGCACCCGCGTGGAAGGCGATTATCCGGATGTCATGGATGTGATCAAAGTCATCGAAATCTCGATTGACATCCCCAACGACGGCGTGCAGTACAACCCCACTGTTCCTCGCGAACTTCGCGACAAGATCAATGCTGCTTTGATGGCCTTGCCTGAAACCGAGGAAGGTAAGGAAGCACTGAATACCGCCTATCAATGGTCAGAGCTGGTAGAGAAGGACGATTCCTTCTATGACATTTTCCGCCAGGTTCTGGATGCTGCCGGCGTTGACCCTGCGGCCTTTGTAAGGTAATACACCGTTGTAATCAAGGTAAGACCTCAGAAGCAGGGGGTGGGCGTCCTGCCCGCCCCCTGCTTTCTGCGTATCAAAATAATTGGGGTTTAAGACCATCATTTTGAAAGATGGATGCGGAGATAAATGCTATGCTCGAAATTCGACACCTCACCAAGGTTTATGACGATGGCACAGTTGCATTGGAAGATGTCAGCTTTACGGTTCCCGATGGTGAGTTTTTAGTCATCATTGGGTTGAGTGGTTCCGGAAAGTCGACTTTATTACGCTGCATCAACCGCCTGATCGATCCCACCGAAGGTGAGATACTTTGGGATGGCGTTGACCTGGCCAAGCTGGATGGAGCAGAGCTGCGCAAGGCGCGCCGCCAGATCGGGATGGTATTTCAGCACTTTAATTTGGTCAAACGATCAACTGTTTACACCAATGTCATGACCGGCAGACTCGGATATGCACCTACCTGGAGTTCGGTTGTGCACCGGTTCTCAAAAGAAGATCAAGAAAAGGCATGGGCGTCGCTGGATAGGCTCGGTATCCGAGACCAGGCCCACAAACTCGCCCGGGAATTAAGCGGCGGTCAGCAACAACGGGTCGGGGTGGCGCGGGCCTTGATGCAGGACCCGAAAATGATCCTTGCAGATGAACCGGTTGCCAGTCTTGACCCGGTACTTGCGCACTCCATTCTGGAGTATCTGGAAAGGATCAATCGCGATGATGGACTCACTGTGCTTTGCAGCTTGCACTATCTGGATCTGGTACAACGCTATTGCACCTCGGTTTTAGGCCTTCGCGGCGGGCATATTGTTTACCAGGGAACGAAGCAAGACATTCAGCGAATGTCTGATGAAGAATTTAAGAATATTTACGGAGAAGAAGCCTCCCGGATCACTGATGGTGGGGGATTGGAAGGTACGATTACCAAGCGAGGTGTGGAATGAAAAGAAGACAAAAAAAAGATCCTCGTGATCAGTTTATCGAGAAAAAGCCAAGCCTTGTTCCGCCAATTGTAGCGGCGGTTTTGTCGGCCATTCTTCCAGGCCTGGGGCAGTTTCTTGCGCGCTCGTACCGCAAAGGCCTCATCCTCTTTTTTAGTTTCGTCAGTATTTTTGGAATAATGGTTTGGCGGTTCCGGCTTGCTGCACCGCGCGATAATACCTGGGCTGATATCATCCCCAAGGCTTTTCGTTTGCAGCCCTTGATGCTTTGGGTTTCGGTTTTGGTTGTCATTTTGTATCTCTGGATCATCCTGGATGCATATCTTTCTGCCAGACCTGGCGGCGGGTCCTCGGGCGTTGTATTTTTCCTCTTAATTGTATTCTTCGCCATTGGCTGGCAGATTGGCGGCATTAATATCCAGGCGGTGACCAGCCAGGCTGGTAATGCCGTGCCTGCCTTGACGCGGGTTCTTTGGCCATGGAGCCGCGCTATTAATTATCCGGAGACATTGCTCGTGGGAAAAGGCAAGATCATGTCTCCCTGTGACGATGAAGCTTTTCCAGAGACAACCCCATTAAAACATGACCCTTATATATTAATCTCTCCTACATGCGGTGATTCCAGCGTGCAAGGCGGGGTGGAAGGCACGACATTTTCATTAAAGGGTGTTAATTTTGCCCCGGATACTGAAACGGATATCTGGTGGAAAGACCCAATCGGGAATGAGTTCCGTCAACGTCAGGGAGGACAATACATTAAAACGACAACTGATGAAAATGGTGAATTTGCGATCGACATTATCATGCCGTATCGCCTTCTCCCACCCAGCTCAGGAGAAGGCCCATTTGTCTGGGAAATTCAAGGACGGCAAATTGCCTCGATCGGAGCGCCGGAATTTAGCTCTGAACTGAAATTGACCATTGAAAAAATAGTTGAAACTATCTTTATCGGCATGATGGCAACCTTTTTTGGCATTATATTGGCCTTGCCGATCAGTTTTTTGGCGGCCCGCAATTTGATGTCAGCTTCTCCCATAACCATCGTCATTTACTATCTGGCACGAACGCTGATGAATATCATCAGATCGATTGAACCGCTGATCTGGGCGATCATAGCCGTCATTGTGGTTGGCCTTGGGCCATTTGCTGGTATTCTGGCGCTGACTTTGCATTCCATTGCCTCCCTAGCCAAATTGTATTCGGAATCGATAGAGTCGATAGACCCTGGGCCAATTGAAGCTGTTCAGGCGACTGGCGCCAACTGGCTGCAAGTCGTCATGTATGCCGTAGTGCCTCAGATCATCCCGCCATTTGTGTCTTTTACGATCTACCGCTGGGATATCAATATCCGCATGTCCACGATCATTGGCTTTGTGGGCGGTGGGGGTATCGGCTTCCTTCTTTCGCAATGGATTCGCTTGCTGGATTACTCGGCTGCCGGCATTGCCGTGTGGTTCATCGCCATTACCGTTGCTATTCTTGATTATGTGAGCGCGGAGATCAGGGCAAAATTCATTTGAGTTTCCGACCAGAATAACCCAGCAAGAGGCATCCCAAAAGGACTGCCTCTTGCTTGACTCTCTGGTAAATGCTGTGAAAAAGGAGTTTGATGGGGGTGTATTTGGCGCGAAGCGCCAAATACACCCCCATCTGCCGTGCTTTACGGTTTTTCCCAAAGACATTCTTGTTTTTTAAGTAAACCGACACAGAAGTGATATAATCTTTTGCTGTTAAACGATCCTCTGCTTTAGAAAGGGAAATACTTTGATTGCTGCAATGCTTGTTAGCGTCAGCTATGTGGCTGCCCAAATGCTGGCGGATATTGCCAGTTTGCAAATCGTCAATGTTTTTAATTTATCTTTGGACGCAGGAACATTTATTTATCCCATCACTTTCACCTTGCGCGACCTGGCGCATAAAGTGCTCGGCCTGAAAGGTGTTCGCATTTTGATCGTCGCCGCAGCGGGCATCAACTTGTTCATGGCCGGGTTTTTCTGGTTCATTTCGCTCTTGCCGCCAGATTCTGTTGCGGGCAGCAGCCAAGCCTGGGGGGCAGTTCTGGCGCCTGTTTGGCGAATCACGTTTGCCAGCATCCTGGCTGAGATTGTGGCTGAGTTTCTGGATACAGAAGCTTATCGCTATTGGGTCGACAAGGTAACCCACCGCTACCAATGGATGCGCGTGCTGGTATCAAATACATTGAGTATCCCGGTTGACTCATTGTTGTTTTCATTCCTGGCATTCTACGCCACCATGCCAACTGCATCCGTGTGGCAGATATTTTTTGGGAATGTCATCATCAAAGGCGTGGTTACACTGGTCAGCCTGCCCATGATTTATCTGGTGCAGGATCGGACTCAATCGCAATAAGGCAAGGGATAATAAAAACCGCCAGCTCTTTTCAGACCAGCGGAATTTCGTGTAGCCGCACGATGCGATGCTAATCCTTCAAGCGCACAGAAATAATCGAGGTTCCATTGGGCTGGCGTGATTCCTTTACCTCAAATTGCTCTTTTTGCGCACGGATCAAGAGGGAGAGCTGCTTGTATCCATAGGTGCGGGGGTCGAAACTGGGGTCAAGCTGGCGCAAATGCTGCCCGATGACTCCCAAAAACGCCCAGCCGTCATCCTGTACAGCCAGATCAAATGCCTTTTGCAACAAGGGCAGGGGGTTGGGGGTGTCAGGAGATTCCTTGCTGCCTTTCTGCCGCTTGGCTCGTTTGGTAAAATCGGCATCGGATAACAGGTTTTCTGTATACACAAAAACCTCACAAGCGTTCACAAAAGCCCGCGGTGTGGTTTTCTTGCCGATTCCCATAACAAAGATGCCTTTCTCGCGAATACGGGTTGCCAGCCGGGTATAGTCGCTGTCACTGGAAACCAGGCAAAAGCCATCCACCGATCTTTCATATAAAATATCCATGGCATCGATGATCATGGCGCTGTCGGTGGCATTTTTGCCAATCGTGTAACGAAATTGTTGTATGGGCTGGATAGCATTGGCATGCAGTGTATCTTTCCAGCCTTTCATATTTGAGGTAGTCCAATCGCCATAGATGCGGCGAATGGTTACCAGTCCATATTTGCCAGTTTCAGCCAAAATATTTTCGATCAAGGTAGGTTGGGCGTTGTCCCCGTCAATCAACATGGCGATCCGCCGTTCGCCAACCCCTTCGGGTGTTGTTTTCATATATTGCTCCTCTGATTATACAGACCAGACGACCTGTAAATCAATTTCTATAAAATTAATCCTTAATGCATTGTATGTTATGTATGAATAACCGTCAAGCAAGACTGGCTGGGCAGTCGTTATAAAACTGCTGAACATGGCATTCTCAAGAAAGCTTGACATTTACGATTTTCCAAAACAGTGAAGGTCATCCAGATCAAAGTAGATGCAAAATTCTGATGATAATGGATTCCTCCCCCGGCACGGATTGGATTTGTAGATCAGACTTCATAGGCCGGGGCAGGAAAAGAAACGTGCGGTG
>JAGVAB010000167.1 GCA_020060485.1 Anaerolineales bacterium | reverse complement strand
GCTTCTCGGCCACCATCTGCCGTCCCACTTCGCCTGCGCCAGAGCGCAGCACCAGCGTTTCTCCACTCTCATCCAGCAGGTACACATGCGCATGGTACAGGCCAAAGCGTTCCTTGGTCAAATCCACCACGCTTTGCAGCATTTCTTCCGGCTCCAGCACCGTTGCTACTGCGGTGCCCACTTCGGCCACCGTCGCCAATTCCTGCGCACGCCGCTCCAGCAGTTCTTCTGCCTGCTTGCGGTCAGTGATATCCTGATTGGTTCCGTAAGTTCGGATGGTTCTCCCCTGATCATCTTTTACGATCCTGAAACGCATGAAAATATTGCGTACCTTGCCGTCACCGCACAGGTAACGCACTTCTGCAGAATTCTCATAATTGGGATCGTCAGTTTCTATGGCTGCCTGCGTCAATGTTGCCACCGCCGGTGCATCATCTGGATGCAAATAGGTTGATGCAAACTTCTGCGCCGGCATCCAGTAACCGCCGGCTTCTTCTACCGTGATATGCAAAATGCGCTCATAAATGTCATCATTGAACAGGAAGCTTCCTTTATCAATGTCAAGCTCCCAGTATGCCAGCGTGGCAATATCCAGGGCTTCCGCCAGGCGGGCTTCTGCCTGCTTGCGCTCGGTGATGTCGAAGATTGCGCCATCCAGCCAGCCCACCTGATCTCCTTCAGTGAAGACCACCCGGCCGCCTTCTGACACCCAGCGCTCACTGCCATCGGCAGTCTTGATGCGGTACTCAATAAAATATGGCTCGCGTGTTTCAACCGTCTTGTTGATCGCCTCATCCACCAAGGTCACGTCCTCAGGATGAATGATGCTGGCATAGGTGCGCACTTTGTTCCCGATGAAGTCTTCTGCCGGATAACCGCTGATCTCTTCGATCTGCCGGGTCATGAATTCCATCGTGTAATCCTGATCCAGCGCACAGCGATATACCACACCGGTAATGTTGGAAACCAGCGACCGGAAACGCTCTTCACTTTGCGTAAGTTCAAACTCAGCCTGCTTGCGGGCAGTAATATCCTGAATTCCAGTTACAACAGCATACGGAATGCCGTCATCATCTCTCAGAACCTGCCCCATCATCCGCGTAGGGAATTCAGTGCCATCCCGGCGCACGTGCCCAACTTCAGCCACGACGCCTTCAGGACTTTCCATCATCTGAGCCATCAATGGCATGACTTCTTGTAGCTGCTCCTCGGTTTGGAAAATCATTAATGGTTTCCCGATCAAATCTTTGGCATCCTCATATCCATGCATCGTTGCCATAGCCTGATTGGCGAATTCCACAATCCCTTCCATGGTGGTAATTACCATACCATCCTGAGATGTCTCAACAATTTTGCCCAACCGGGAGATTTCCTCAAACTGGCGGGCATTCTGCAAGGCCACCGCCACCTGTGAAGCCAGCGTGGTCTGGATACGAATGTCCTCTTCCGTGAACCGCCCAACCTGCTCCGACTGCACATCCAGCACACCCAGCACCTGACTACCCACCGCCAACGGCACGGCCAACTCGGAACGCGTCTCCGGCAGCAGCGGGTGCGGCAGGAAGTCCGGATCGCTGCGCACATCGTTCACCGTTACGCCCAGCTTTGTGCGGGCGGCACGCGCCACCAGCGACTGTTCCGCTTCCAGCGGGATCGAGCGCTTCTCGGTCACCATCTGCCGTCCCACTTCGCCTGCGCCAGAACGCAACACCAGCGTTTCGCCGCTCTCATCCAGCAGGTACACATGCGCATGGTACAGGCCAAAGCGTTCCTTGGTCAGATCCACCACGTTCTGCAGCATCTCTTCCGGATCCAGCACCGTTGCTACTGCCGTGCCCACTTCAGCCACCGTCGCCAGTTCCTGCGCCCGCCGGGCTAGCAGTTCTTCTGCCTGCTTGCTCTCGGTGACGTCCTGATTGGTTCCATACAGCTTGATGGTATTGCCTTCTGCATCCTTGATAATTCTCATCCGCATCAGGATATTGCGTTCCTGGCCATCCCCGCCCCGCAAACGGGCTTCAGCAAAGCCTTGATAGTTCATATCCGGCGATTGCAATGCTTCCTGGATCTTGGCCGGTACGCTTGCCGCATCTTCAGGATTCACATATTCCATCGCAAACGTCTGCGCCGGCATCCAGTAACCGCCGGCTTTTTCCACCGTGGTGTGCAGGATGCGCTGGTAATAGTCATCATTGAACAGGAAACTACCCTTGGCTACATCAAATTCCCAGTATGCCAGGGTGGCAATATCCAGGGCTTCTGCCAGCAGCTCTTCTGCCTGCTTGCTTTCGGTGATATCAATAAAAGTGCCTTGCTGAAGTACGGCTTGCCCCTGCTCATCTCGTTTAATCTGGGCCTGCAGAGCGAACCAAACCAACCGATCCCCGGGCAGCACCGAACGGTACTCAAATTCGTACTCATCCACCTTGTTCGCCAGGTTGCCAAGCAAGATTTTTCCAACCCTTTGCAGGTCATCCGGATGGATTGTTTGCTCAAATGGTACCCGTCCAGTGGTGAAATCTTCTGCGGTGTACCCATAGCGTTTCACGTTATCGGAAACATACAGGATCTTATCGAGCATGTTATCCACGACCTTGCGCTGGAAGAAAACCACCGGGCTTTGTTCTACCAATAAATTCGCACGTTCCAGCGCCATTCGGGTTTCATGAAGCGTGGAAACATCCCGGCCAACAGACTGAAGCTCGGTCAGTTTGCCTTTTTCATTGCGGACAACGCCATACGTCCACTGGATCCAGTGCGGTTGGCCGTGGGCATCATAACTGAGCTCTTCAGTGATCAGGTGGTCTGTTTCACCAGAAGTCAGTTTCCTGACAGACTCCTGCACCACACGTTGCGCTTCATCAGGCAAATTCGGCAAAAACTTGGTTCCCAGCACCTCTTCCACTGGATGGCCAAAATAATCACAATATGCCTTATTGACAAATGTGACCGTGGTGTCTGGCAGCCAGCGGCTGACCATTTCGGTCTGGCCTTCCACAATCTCTTGATAGCGGCTTTCTCCCGCCTGGGTTGTGCCTTCCAGTAATGCTTTTTGCAAAACACGAACCTGCGCCTGGCATTTTGCCAGGGCTTCCAGCAACTCTTCTCGCGTCAGCTTTTGATCTTCCATTTTCCGTCCATCTCCAAAGAACATGCAGCCAATTATTGATTATCCTGCAATGGTTTTATGAAACCATCAAATAATGATCGTATTGCAGATTATGTGATTGATAAATGCAATTTCTGTGCCCTATACACAAAAAAAGCGGTGAAACTCAGCAAATATTAATGTACAGTGTAAAGCTATCAGATTCACAAACGAAAGTCAAGAATACAACTGGCTTTTCACGGTCACCTTGCAAATCTGTTAATCATTCGGCCGTCTACTGACCAGCATGCGGGGGTTTCCCCCCCAATAAGCAAGCTGACCCGGGAATCAAACCGTCACCACAACCCCGCAAGGGGGACGAATGGAAGGCGTGCAGTTTGATCAGAAACAAAAGAAACACTGCCATCATAGAACAAAGCACCTTTAAAGAGCAGAAAAAGTGGGGAAAACATATCTTCCACAAAATGCCGGATGCAGTCGCGGTCTGTAACAGCGTTATCGGCAATGTACAAGAGATCTGTCTGCAAGCAAGGAAAGCTGAACATATCAACACCATTAATGAGGCCTGTTACGGCGGGATGAACACCACATGGTTTCCATGAACCTTGATGGATTTTTAAGACCTGCTTGATATGATTTTACTGCAAAACCGCATCCCCCCAACCCGTTTTTACGGAATATTTACCCCCGTCATACCCCTTCTCCTCCGTTCAAGGACAAAATTTGCAAAAATGCCCGAAGCACATCCGGATCAAAATGCAGGCCGTTTTGCGAACGAAGGTATGCCAGGGCCTCTTCCTGTGTCCAGGCTTGATGATAGGGACGGTCATTGGTTACCGCATCCCACACATCCACAATGGCAAATATGCGTGCAGAAAGCGGAATTTGATCCCCCCGCAGCCCTTCTGGGTAACCACTGCCATCCCAACGTTCATGATGATACAGCGGAATATCCAGAGAGTCGCGCAGAAATTCAATTTGCGACAACATGTCATAGGCATATACCGGGTGCATTTTCATGATCTCCCACTCATCCGGGTTGAGATTGCCCGGTTTGTGCAAAATGCGATCAGGCACACCCATTTTCCCAATATCGTGCAGGATTGCCCCCCGCAAGAATTTTCCCAATTCTTCCTCACCCCGGATGCCCATGAAATTCGCCAGACGCAGGGCCAGATCTCTCACCCGCCGGCTGTGGCCTTGTGTTTCATTATCGCGCAACTCCAGAGCCAGCGCCCAGCCCTCAATCGTAGCATCATAGGCCACAGTCAATGCCTGGTTGGCTTTCTGCATACCATCGAACAAATTTGCCTGCGAGATCGCAATCGCCCCCTGATCAGCCATGGCAGTCAGAAAGTTGACCCAGGTTTCATCTGGCTGCAACTCCTGGCGATGGAAGACTTCCAACACACCCAGGGTCTGTCCTTTGGCCTGCAAAGGCACCCCGTAATAGGTCCTGAATTGTTCAGCCTCCACAGGATGGTACGGCACAGGCACGTGACCATTTTCTAATGACATGGCTTGAAGATTAGAAAGCTGCACGGCCTGCCTGGTCTCCAACACCTGCCGGGCCAGCGGATGTTGATCCCAGCTAAACCTCAAGCGTTCAGACGGCACCCGCAAGCCAAGCCCACTGGCAAACTCCAGGCTCTTTTCATCCGGTCTGAACAAGAGTACATCAGCTGCATCCACTCCCAACTGGGATGTTACCTGCTCCAGCAGAACGCGGAAGATCAGATTAAGATCCAGATTCCCGGCGACAGCTTTATCCAGCTTGAACAAAGCCTGCAAATATTCCAGCCGCCGTTCCAGCTCTTCGCGGAAAGTCACTCTCTGCAGAGCATTCGCTGCCAGTTCAGCCACACTGGCCAGAATCCGGCCATCAGTGTCCTCCCAGGCGTGTTCGCGTCCCACCCACAGGTAGCCCAATACTTTCTCGCGTGTGATCAACGGTGCTTGCATCACTGCCATGCCCGGCGACAGTCCTTTCAACCAGGGCAGGTCAGGCCGGTCTTCCGGCTGATTGTAAATGGCAAAAGGGTGCTCATCCCGCCATGTGTTTTCTTCCATTTCCAGCAGCCATGATTCATGCTGCAAGGACAGCCAGTCGCCGCAAGCCTGCTCGAACATCGCTCTTTGTTGTTCATGATGCGAGATCGCCGAACCTTCAGCATTCAAGGTCTCCAGCAACTGCTGTAGAAGGATCGGCAGGATCTCGCTGCGCTCTGCTGCCTGACGCAGCGCAACCGAAATCGCCAACGTGGCGTCCCGCAGCCGTTCCTGCTTGCGGCGCTCGGTGATATCCCGAAAAATCCCCAGACAGAGAATTCTTTCGTCAAGTGTGATACAGCTCGTGCTGATCTCGACCGGGATGCGTTTGCCGTGGCTGTCCATTATCTCGCAGATATCAACATCATTTTGGGCTCTTTGACGATCGATGAATGTCCCGGAACAGCTTTGCTGATCATGAGGCGGATAAAGATCAGAAATTGGCATGCACAGCAGCTCCTCCCGATTTCGGCCTACGAGCTGCTGCGCCTTGTCATTAACATCCACCAACATGCGAGTTTGCATATCAGCAACGAAGATGGCATCACTGGCCATTTGCATCATTTTATGATAACGGTCTTCAGAAGCGCGCAAAGCTTCATTGGTCAGTTTCAATGGCGTAATATCCACCACGGTGGACAATACCTCATGGAATTGCTCTGCTTCTGTGGGAAATAAATTCGAGATCAGCACATGGCGCCGCTCACCATCCAGCGTCTTTTGAATATTCTCTGCCTTATAGTGGCGCACTCCATTGGCAATGGCCAGCAATTCCCCTTTGAACGTCTGCAGTGATTCTGGCAAAAAGATGGTTTTGAGATGCTGAATGTCGCCATCTGACATTTCAGTGCGGAAGATCGCTCTTGCGTAGGCATTCATGTTGCGGATCTCGACCGTAGCAGCCATCTGTTCCACAAATTCCGGATGCCCCTCCAGATATGCTTGCATATCCTGCACGCCCTGATCCTTTAATTTCTGGAGAGCACAATATACCTCATAAAAATCTTCTTCAAAGATCGCCACCGGTGCACTGTCAAAGATGGTGCGATACCGGCGTTCACTCGCTTGCAAAGCGGCTTCTGCCTGCTTGCGGTGGCCGAGATCGTGGATGGTGATCTGCACCATGCTGCGTTCATCCCATTCAAAATGCGCCATGACCAGTTCCACCGGAAGCAACTGCCCATCAAATAGCTTCATGGAAGCTTCTGCCTGTAATATCTGGTCACTGCCGGCAATGACTTGCCTGATCGCACCCGGAAAGGAAACAACATCATCGCCATACAGGAAGTTTGTCAGGAACGAACCCAGCACCTGTTCCTCATCAGAAGCCTTCAAAAGTCGCAGCAAAGTCTGGTTGACCAGGCGAATCTTTCCCTCCTCGTCCACGATTATGATTCCGTCAGGTGCGAATTGAATGATCTGTTCAAAGCGTCTTCGCTCAGTATGTAATTGATGGTAACGGTTGAGGCGGGTGATCATTTGCACCCGTGCGGTCAATTCCGTCGTGTCAAAAGGTTTGGATATAAAATCATCCGCCCCGGAGCGAAAGCCCTTCAGACGCGAAGCGCGGTCATCCAGCGCCGTGACCATCATGATCGGCACCTCTGCCAGGGTTTCATGCTGGCGAATGCAGCGGCACACTTCAAATCCATCCATATCCGGCATCATCACATCCAACAAAATGAGATCCGGCAGCACTTCGATCGCCTTCGCCAACGCTTCCTGGCCATTGATTGCGTAATACAGCTCATAATCATGGGAAATCAGCATGGCCCCCAGAATTTCCCGGCCTGCTTCAGTATCATCCACGATCAAAATTCTAGTATGCAATTGCGACAATGTTCTTCTCCTGCCCAAACAGGCTCCCTTTATAAACAATAATGACCGGCCATCGCTCATTCAACCCGGCGACAATGTTGCATATTTAATGATTGTAACATTTTGCGGTCTCAAAAAAGGCTTCAGATTGAGGGTGTTTGCTATTTGCTGCCGTTAAAGCCGTCCAGGATTTTCCAACATCTGGTAAACTTAATCCCACACAAGAACTCTGAATTATTAACAGTCGGCAGGTTGAATAACGCCTGACCGTGGACCAAAAAAAGGAGCAAAATATGTTGGCAGGAGTTGGCTTAGCAGAGATATTGATCGTGGCGCTGGTGGTGCTGCTGGTTTTTGGCGTTGGCCGGATCACCAAGATCGCCGGTGAATTGGGCAGCGGAGTACATGCTTTCCGAAAAGGCTTAAAAGGCGAACTGGACGAAGAACAAAAAGACAAGAACGAGGAATGAAATTCCATTCTGCTGAATGACTGCGGCCGGGGGATGGTTGCATTGCCATTTCCCCGGCTGTGTTTCATTTTCTGGCAGCCCTCTCGCCAGGTTGAACCATGCCTTTCAAAAAAGAACCCCGCAAACAAGAGACCACCCAACCTCCCCCGGATGAGCAGCAGACCATGTCCTTTTGGGATCATCTGGAAGATCTGCGCGGCCGCCTGCTAAAAGCCTCGCTGGGTCTGGTGTTCACCACGCTGGCATCCACCTTGCTAGCCAGTCGTTTAATGATCCTGCTGGCCGAGCCAATTGGCGGGCTGGAAAACCTGCAATCCATCGAGGTAACAGAAAACATCACTGTTTTCATGCGCGTGGCTTTGCTTTCCGGTTTCATCCTGGCTTTGCCCTACACCCTTTACCAGTTGATGGCTTTTGTCAGCCCCGGGTTGAAGCCCAAGGAGCGCAAATGGGTCTTTCTTTCCATCCCGTTTGCCACCCTTTTATTTCTGGGCGGCGTACTCTTCGCTTATTACATCATGCTGCCGACGGCTGTGCCCTTTCTGGTTTCATTCATGGGCGTTCAAACCATTCCCCGCCTGTCCAATTACATGAAGTTCATCCTCAATATCCTGTTTTGGATCGGTGTTTGTTTTGAGATTCCGCTGGTGGCTTTCATTCTGGCCAAGTTGAAACTGATCAACGCCCGGCAAATGCTCAGGCATTGGCGCGTGGCAGTCATCGCCAGTGCGGTGCTAGCGGCCGTGATCAGCCCCACCGTTGATCCAGTCAACATGCTGATATTAATGGCTCCCCTGATCGGTTTGTATGGCTTGAGCATCCTGCTGACTTTGCTGGCGAGGTGAACCCCTTAACGCCAAACAGCCTCATTCCCCAGCCCCAAGCGCAGCAACAGGGGTACCGAAAGTCATTATCCATCAACGCACCGGAGACAAACAATGCACAACCTGCTTCCTGAATTGCTGCCCGAAATTGCCGCCCAGCGTCTGCCTGGTCTGGACCTCGGCCCAAACGCCATTTACCCCGCTTACCACGGTCTTTCGCTTTTAAACCTGCCCTCCAGCATCTGCCAATGGCTGGGAGCACCGCCCATTGGCGCCCAGCCGTTGCTGCCCAAACTGCATTCAGCTCTTCAGGCAGGCAGCCAATACCAGAACGTGATCCTCATTCTGGTGGATGGGCTGGGTTTGAACTGGTTCGAAGACATCCGCCGCAGCCATCCCGCACTGACCCGCATCTGGGATGAATTGCTGGCAGAATCTGTTCTTGCGCCGTTGACCAGTGTGACGCCCAGCACCACCGCCACCGCCCTTACCAGTTTGTGGAGCGGCGCCTCCCCCGCCGAGCATGGCATTCTGGGCTACGAGATCTGGTTGAAAGAATACGGCGTGGTCGCCAACATGATCTACCACACCGCCATCACTTTTCATGGAGATTACAACGGCTTGCAGCGCGCCGGTTTCGACCCGCAGACCTTCCTGAACGTGCCGACCATCGGCCCGCACATGCAGCATCACAATATCCAGCCCTATGCCCTGCAGCACCGCGCCTTCTCTTATTCCGGACTGTCGCAGATGCATTTGAAAGAAGTCAACATCGTAGGCTGCCGCACCCTGGAAGATCAGTGGTACAACCTGCTAACCATCATGAGCCAAAAGCAGGAGCAAAACCGTTATCTTTATCTGTATTGGAGCATCCTAGATGAACTATGCCACGCTTACGGGCCAAACGATCCACGCGTGGCACTGGATTTTCTCAGCTTCAGCCGTTCCCTGGCAGATTTCCTTCAATTGCTGCGGGCTGAAAAACGACAGGACACCCTGGTCTTGCTCACTGCCGATCATGGCCACTTGCCCACCCCCCGCAGCCCGCATTTTGAATTGCAAAACCATCCTGATTTGATGGACTGCCTGACGATCAAACCCACCAGCGAAAACCGGCTGCCCTATCTCTTTGTCAAACCTGGCCGGGAGGATCAAATGCTGGCATATATCGCACAGCAATGGCCAGGATTGTTCAAGCTCTTTCCGGCTGAGCAAGCCCTCGAAGCCGGCCTGTTTGGCAGCAATGGCAGCGACCCGCGCAGTGCGGATCGCCTCGGCAACTGGTTGGCAGTACCCCAGGGTGACGCCTATTGGTGGTGGGCTGACGACAAAAACCCCATGCTCGGCAGGCATGGCGGTGTCAGTCCGCAAGAGATGCTGGTACCGTTGATCGCCTGGAAAATGTAACTCTTCTCAAATCCAGCTGTATTCTTTTAAAAAACAGCACCCCTCTTTGATGGAGGGGTGCTGTTATGCTAGTCTATCGAATTATGCTTCCGGGAGAGCTTCCATAACAGGAGCTTCAGCCACAGGCTTGCGTCCATTGCGCCAATCCTGGAAGAGCAGCCACATGCCGCCCAGACCGATCACGGTTACTACCAGCCCCACCAGCCAGCCGATGAAGGGGATGCTGCGCACCAATACGTACACCAGCACGCCCAGCAAGGTTCCCCAGACAGCCTGGTTTTTGGCATTCGGCGCCAACTGCCCCAACAAACGGGTACCCGCCAGGTATGCCACAACCAATTTGCTGCCATAGTTCACCAGCAAGACGAACACCGCGAAAACCAGCGCCAGGCTGGAAAAACCAATGCCAAAGACCACGCGGCTCAGCGCACCCAGGGTAATCACCGCAAACAAAATGCCTACGCCCATGATGACCACACCGGCCACGAAACTGCCCGCATAACCTACCAACAAGGTCAGGAAACCATAACCGGCAGCAGGCAGCGGCTTCTGGGCAGCTTTGTCCGCCGCGTTCTTCAAGGTTAGCGGCAGCAGCCACAAAGCCAAGCCAGCCAGCAGCAGCAAAGTAACCAGCCGCTGAATGAACTTCACCATCCAGCGCAGGAAAGGTGTGACCAAAGACATGCGGCGGAAAGCGCCCCTGTCCATGTCGCGTTGCGGTTCCTTCACCTCCACCGGCACCGGGGTCTGGAAGACAACCCCACCCGTTGGTTCAGCCTGAATGGATGCAGCCTGCTCCTGCTGGCTGGTATAGACCAACCGGCCGCCGATCTGGGCACTTTCGGCTATGCGCAACCCAGGCATGATCGCCGGAGGAGCGCCTGGCGGCATCCAGTAGGCTGGGAAGGTCTCGCCATTGCTTTCACCTACCTCCAGAACCACATCCCCGCCAACCTTGCCGCCCAATTCAACCGCGCCTGCTCCAACGTGCAGATCACGAGCCACTTCGCCATTCAGCACCGCCTGATAAACCCCGGCGTACAGGCTGCGGCCAATTTCTGTTTTCTGTTCAGCAGTCAGGGCATAGCCGCCATAGTACACATTCAGGCCGACTTCTGTGCCATCACCCAGGATCATCACCGAACTGCCCCCGGCCACACTGCCGGAGACTTTGCCCTTCACCTGGATCTGCTGCGCACCGGAGATCAAATTGCCATTGATCTCGCCGCCTTCGGCCACAACCACCAGGCTGCCAAAGGCCAGCACATCGCCATTGACCGTGCCGCTAATGGTGACTGTATTACCCATTGCAACCAGGTTGCCGTTGATCGTACCGGCCATGCTCACCACGTCGCCGCTCAGGAAAACGTCATCATCAATAACTTCACCTTCTTTTACCACGGGATCATGATTAAAACTGGCGGCTTGCACAGGCAGCGCCATGCTCAAAACCAGAACCATCACCAATGGCAGCGCCAAGGCCCAGCGATACCACAAAGAACTCTTAGCCTTCATTTCCTGCTCCTTTGATTAAAAATAGACATGAACGAGTGATTTTCACTACAATATACGCAAGAATAATCCCAAAGTTGTAAAAAAAGCAGGCCAATTCGACCCTTAAACGAACCTTAACATTGGAATCAAAACATCACCTCGACAAGCTCGTCGTGCAGTTTGATCAAGAATCAAAACGGGCATGCCGTCACACAGAGGCATGCCCGCCAGGTTCAAAGAAGGTGAAGCTCACCCCTCTCGCCGGCGGCGGCGAATGCCGTAGAACGTCCCTCCCACAATAGTGACCACCAGCAACACCCCCACCAGAACGATATTATTGGTCAGCTCACTGCTGCGTGCCAGCTCCTGGGGCATTGCCGTAGGCAGCAACGGGATCTCGGTAGGCAAAGGGGTGGGGGTCAACGTGCCCACTGCTGAAGGAACGATCTGCCCGGAAAAGGGCGCACAACGCGCCAACAGCAAGCCTGTCAACACCAGCAAGATCAGCAACAACGCGGTTTTTCGTCTGGGTGAAGCACCCGGTGGTATCTTATGCATTCCTCGCATCTGCTTCTTTCCTATTTGTTAAGTTCAGGGATCGCCAGTCGTTCACTGGCGGTCTGTGCCTGCGTTTCCGGGGCAGCCTTGTATTGGATGACCTGCAAGGCACTTTCCTCCAATACAGGGCCCAGGCTGGAAACCAGGTCGGTGGAAGGGCGCACCACAGCCGACAACACAATCTGGTTGATCAGCGAACGCAAGCTTTGGTTCGTCCAGCTTGTCAGTGATGATGGCCTGGTGGGCAAATAACCGGAAGGCTCGGCCCAGGTTGCCAGGAATGCTGTGTCGACCAGATATTCGGCCAGATCTTTGCTAAGCACCTGCCGTTCCGGGTCCGGGTCAGCCAAAGCCCACGACCAGCCGCTGGCCAGGGTAAAAGCATCCTCACCCAGCGATGGCAGCGGCACGGCAGCAGTGTCCACCGGCAATTCACCAAGGTAGCGTGCGCTCCAGGTGATCATCCAGTCCGCCCGCCGCTCCTGATATCCTTGCCAGGCCTGGCCATCCGTGGCGTATTCAGCCAGCCAGGCGGGAAATACGCCCTTCTGGGCGCCTTTTTGATAAATGCTCAATATCTGGGCCAGGACTGCCGGGTCCAGGATCGGACGGTTCTGGGTATCCCTGATGCTGCCGCCGGCAGACTGATACAGTGCCAGGGTTACAACGGCTTGCGGGTCGGCAAGCGGGAACAACAGCGGTTTCCCCTCTTCCAAAAGTTCTTCCCAGTTCCTGGGTGCAGAATTGATGGCTGCCGGTCGGTATACCAGCAGCAGAGCGTCCCCTGCAAAAGGCAGGCCATACACACTGCCCTGGATCAAAGCCATCTGCTCTGCGTAAGGATACCAATCCGGGCCGTCGATGATCGAAGTCAGATCATCCATTGGATAGATCAAGCCCTTGATGGCCGCCGTTTCCAGGTCGGTACGGCGCAGTGCCACCAGAGCAGGCAAGGCTTCCGGCGCGGCTGCGTTCGCCGCTGACAGCGAATCCAGCAGATTGCTGGGTCCGGCAATGGCTTTGACCCGCACTTCAACCGCCTCGACTTGAGGGTTGTCTTGCACAAAGGCATCCAAACGTTCTTCCAGCAAGCGGCCTGCCAGACTGCCGCCATCCGGGGCAAACTCCGGCGGTACCCAGATAGTCAACACCTGCGGAGGAGAAGGCGTACGGGTGATGTCCACCTCGGTCTGTGGGGTGGAAATTCCCGTAGGAGTTTCGTCGGGCAAGGTTGCCGCAACCGTCGTGCGCTGCGGCAGCAACCCGCTCAAGCCAAGATCTGCCGCCACCTGATCCACCTGGTTACAACCTGAAGCCAGCAGCGCCATCAACGGCAGTACTGCCAGGCAAGAAGCTACGATCAATACACGTTTTTTCATCACAATTGAACCGGATTCTCCAGAAGTTGAATAAGCAATGCCAATGCCTGCTGCACGTCCTGTTCAGCCACCATCTCCACCGGGCTGTGGATATAACGGGCCGGGATCGAAATGCCGCCCGAAGGAACGCCTGCCCGCGCCAACTGGATCATGCTGGCATCCGTGGCGCCTTTCATCAGGATCTCACGCTGCAAAGGAATCCCCAATTGCCCGGCCGCCGCCGTGATCCACGCCACCACAGACGGCGCAGCAATGATACCGGCATCCTTAACCTTGACCGCCGGGCCTTTGCCCAGGGTCACTGCCATTCTGCGGCCTTTGGGGGTATCACCTGTGGCAGTTACATCCACGGCCAGGGCCACGTCCGGATCAATCCCAAAGGCTGCCGGACCGGCTCCCTTGCGCCCGACTTCTTCGAGCACACTGAATACAAAATAGATTTCATGCGGACTGCCCCCCAGTCGTCGCAGCGCTTCCAGCAAAATCGCCACACTCACCCGGTTATCCAGAGCTTTGCCTGTCCAGCGGCCGTTGATCTCCTGAAAAGTCCGTTGAAAAACAGCCACGTCCCCCACCTGCACCGGGCAATCCTGCGAGGAGGAAGCACCCACATCCACGAACAATTTGTCAAGCGTCAGCGATTCGTTGCTGAAACCCTCGATCTCATGCCCGATCACGCCCGGCACCCCGTTCAGAAAACGCACCCGCTGACCCAGACAATAAGGTGCATGCACTACTCCCAGGTTGGAAACGCGCACAAACCCGTTTTCATCCACATGCGAAGCAATCAGGCCAATCTCATCCAGGTGAGCGCTGAGCATCACCCGCAACCCGTTTGAAGTTTTCTTGCCCTTGCGCACGATCAGGTTACCCAGTCCGTCCACATGCAGTTCGTCAGCATATGGTGTCGCCAGTTGTTTCACCAGATCACGCACGGTACGCTCATGACCAGAAGGACTGTCACATGCCACCAGTTGCTTCACGAGATCGATCATGCCATTCTCCTCATCTCCATCCATTGTACCGCATAGTCCACCAACGGACGTTGACGGAACAGACGCGTCTCACCGTAGCCGATTTTACCTATACGCAGTTGATCCGCTTGCGATTCAAAATCCGCTCCTATCCGGGAAAAATCATCTGCATCGTAATCAAGATCATCAAACGTGACCCATTGGCGTCGGCCGGCTTTCATCACCGGCGCCTGGGCCTGGTTCACACGCCGGGAGGGATACTGCGCCCGGCACTCGGCCAGATGCAGCGAAGTATTGTTTTCATGCCCCACCCCCAGCAGCAGCACCCAGGCATCCAGGTCGTACAGGCGCGCCAGCGGCGATGTTTCGCCCAAGGCAAAGGCCAAACCATGATTTTCGACAACGGTGCCTGCCAGCGGTCCGCGGGCGGCAAATGACAGGTGCGGGTGGTCGCTGCGCAGTACGCCGCTCTGCTTTCGAAAACATTCCACCACCTTGCCCATGCCGCGTGTGGGGGTCAGGTCGGGATCATACGCAGGCATTGTCTGGCGGATCACCTCCCACCAGCTTTCCGGCACAGGCGGATGCTGCCAGGGCGCCGGGTCAGAAAAATCGCCGGAATGTGTGGGCATGACCAGCGTGCCCTGTGGGCCAAGCACTTCTTCCAACGCCAGCACCACCGCCTGCGCACCGCCGCACACCCAGCCCAAAGCGCTCAAAGAGGAATGCACCAGCAAGGTCATCCCGCTTTGCACGCCCAGGGTGCGCAGATCAGCGCATAAACCATCAACCGTTACCGGCCCGTTGAGACTGCGTTCGATTGAATTATCTTCACTCATATCATTTTTCCAACGCCAAAAGATCAGCGCTCTTCTTCCAGAATATCCGGCGGCAAGCAGCGCAAAGCCGCATGCAGAAGCGCCGCCTGATGCTGCCAATCAGACAGACGAACCATCGAAATGGCCGTGTGCATATATCGTCCCGGCACCGACATGGACACGCTGGGTATTCCTTCCCGCCGCACATGGATTGCACCGGCATCTGTGCCCCCGGCCCCAGGCTGGCGCAACTGGCAGGGAATCCCTTCAGATGCGGCTGTCTGGCGCAAATGACGGATCAAACGCCGATCCGAGATGGTCGCTGCATCCGCTGTGTAAATGGCAGGCCCAAAACCCAGCCGGGTGTTGTAACGCACATTCTCGCTGCCATCCCGGTTGGGATGATCCAGCGCCGGGGTGCAGTCAATCACAAAAGCCAGATCGGGCTGCAAGGCATCTGCCGCTACACCCGCCCCGCGTAAACCGAGTTCTTCCTGCACGGTGAAAGCCGCCAGCAGTTCCACATTGCGCGGTGCGTGTTTGAACAGCTCGATCAAGGTAGCCACGCCCAGACGGTCATCCAGCGCCTTGCCTAACAGGCTGGGGCCGACCTGACGCAGACTGGTGGCAAACACGGCCCAATCCCCCGCTTCCACCTTTCCGGCCAGCGCCGGGCCAAGATCGATCCGCAAATCGCTCACTGAAATGACCTGGCTGCGCTCGCCCTCACTGGAAAGGTGTACCGGGCAGGCTCCAATCACACCTGGCAGACGCTGCGAGCCAACCCACACCGGTTTGCCAGGCAATTGGCGCGGGTCAATACCGCCCACCAGCCCAAACTCAAACAGGCCGTCTCCGGTCTCTTCCAGCAGCATGAATCCTACTTCATCCATATGGGCTGCCACCATTACCCGCAAAGCCTGCGGGGATTGCGCCCGGCGCACAGCCAGCACATTGCCCAAAGCATCCACGCGCAGGTCGTCGGCCAGTTCTTCGATCTCTGCCAGCACAATGCGGCGCACCGCGCCCTCATTGCCAGAAACACCCGCCGCATTGGAAAGTCGTTCCAGCAGGGTGATTTGCTCCGCACCAATTTCCAGTTTCACTTCATTGCTTTCACTCATGCCGCATTCCACCGCAACTGTTCCATATAATCCATTGGCAATTCCGCCACAAACTGCGCCAGCAGCCGCCCGGTGCGTTCCACATCCTTCCAGGCGATCATCTCCACCGGAGTGTGCATATAGCGCAGGGGAATGCTGAGCAGGATGGTGGGAATGCCCTGACCCACCAGTTGTAAACCGTCCATTTCGGTAAAGGACAGCCGCGGCAGCACGTCCTTGCGATAAGGCATCTCCAGCCTTTCGGCCAGTTCCTTGAAACGCTGATAGAGGGAAGGATGTACGGTCGGCCCCCATCCCAGGGCGGGCCCGCTTTCCAGCGGGTAAACGTTATAACCAGAAGCCCCTGGCCCGGTGCCGTAGGTCACATCGATCACCACTGCCAGGTCGGGTTTCAGTGCAAAGGGGGAAGTGCGTCCACCCAGATGATTGAATTCCTCCTGCACCGAAGCCATCACCCACACATCCCAGTCATGGCGCAGGCCTTGCAGAGCATCCAGGCAAACGGTCAATGCCGCCACCGAGGCGCGGTTGTCCAGACTGTGGCCGGTAATGAACTGGCCCTCCATCACCACCGGCGGCTGGTCAAAAGAGACCGGATCACCCGGCTGCACCAGTTGCTCCACTTCAGCCGGGAGCAGGCCAGTATCCACCAGTAAATATTCCAAAGGTATGGGCTTGCCCGCCAGGTCATCAGGAAGCTGCCGCTCGGAAGGCTGCACGATCACCCCCGCCAGTTGCCGGCGGCCATGCACGATCACCGGCTGACCCGGCAGAACGCGGGCATCCAGTCCGCCGATGGAAGTAACCTGCAAAAATCCCTCCATCACATTGGTCACCATCAAGCCGACAGCATCCATGTGAGCCGAAAGCAGTATCCGCGGCCGGGGGTCTGCCCCCTGGCCACGGCGCAGGGCATGCAGGCTGCCCACCCGGCTGAAACTGAGTTCATCCGTCAGCGGAGCCCATGTTTCGGCCAGGGCCTGGCCCACGGGAGTCTCGTAACCGGACACACCAGCCAGCGAGATCAGGTTGGTTAAATGGGAAATGCGATCATTCATATGGAAAACCGCCTGTCTGGAATTTCATGAGCAGATCTTAGAAATCCTTACCGCCTGCCCTGCTCAACTTGTCGGGCTGGGAACCGGAGTCTCTGTAGCAGGAATGGGCGTATCGGAAGGCTGCACCGTATCCGTAACGGTCGGTGTCTGGCTGGGCGGCAGGGTCTGGGTTGCTGTGCCGGTGGGCGTGCCTGTCCAGGTTTTGAACGGCGTAAAAGTTTGCGAAGGCGTCCAGGTAGGGGTGGGCGAAAGAACCGTGGGAGTGGCACTGATGAAAAGCACACCGGTTGCAGTGGGGATGGCGGCCGCGGTTTCTGCCTGGCGGGTGGCCGCTTCTGCAGTCAGATTTGGGGTGGGCGTCAGGGTTTGCTCTGGCCTCGGCAGTCGCGACACCCATAAAACCCCAATCCCCAGGCAATAACATAAAATGGACGCCAGGATAATAAGGATCAATGTGGAGCGTGTCTTTGAACTTTTGCGGTCTGCCATGGTCATCTTGATCTCCTGGCATTGATTATAATCCGAGAGCCAATTCCCCACAAACAAATCGCCCGGCAAATATCCACTGCGATCACAGCCAGGGAATCACTTGGTTCCACTGCTGCCCATCTCCTGTCGCACGGTGTAGTAAAGGCTTTCGGCCCGCAATTCGTTCAGCGTATAGCAGGGGCTCTCCAAATGCTTGGCAAGATCACATGCCAGCCCCTGATCGAATGCCTCGTGTTCCATATTGACCACCACGCAGCGGATATGCTCCTCGGCGATCCTGCCAGCCATTAGATGCGCTTCTTCCAGCGGCGGCATATTGCTCATCGAGACATTACCCGCCCCATCGGTCAGAATGATCATCAACGGCATCACGTCCGGATGCAGCACCTTCTCACGGTGCACCAGTTCATAAGCCGCCAGCAGACCAGCCGAAAGCGGGGTCTTGCCGCCTACGGGAATGTCGGCCAGCGCCCTTTGCGCCAGCATGACCGAGTTGGTCGGTGGCAGCACAGTGGTAGCACGGTCTTTCTGGAAGACGATCAAACCCACCCGATCCCGCCGCTGGTAAGCATCTGTCAGCAGGGAAAGGATGGCACCCTTGGTAGCCGTCATCCGTTCGGCCACAGCCATTGACCACGAGCCGTCCACCACGAACACTACCAGGTTGGCCGCCCGGCGCACGCGCACTTTCTTCATGTAATCACTGGAACGGATATCAAACGCCACCGGGCGCTGATCTACCGAGCGCTGGCGCTGGAATGGCGCCGCCGCTCGCATGGTTGCGTCAAAGGCCAGGTCAAGGGTTTTACCGGGGGTCGGCCGCGACTGAATGTAGCGGCCGCGTTTCATCTCTGTCTTGGATTGGGAACGGCGGCCAGTGGCACGCCGCATGATCTTGTCCAACGGCGTATCCAGACGCCGGGTTTCAAAAGTTGACCCGACTTCCACCCGTTTGCCGCCATCCCACCAATCCGCGCTGGTATCGCTGAAAACATTGCTGTCCTTCCCCGGTTCGGGGTCGCCTTCAGCGGGCTGGTCAGCGCTGAAATCACTCTCATCTACTTTTTTTTTTGTGACTCGCGGCCTTCCTGATCATCGGGCTGCGTTTGAGGACTGGCATCCGGATCGGGCTGCATCTGCCCCTGTAACTCGTCAATGCGCTCACGCAGCTCTTCCATGCTGATCCCGGCCCGCTCAAAGGGGCCGCGCTTCAGGCGGTGCGGCAGGGCCAGCTCGGTGGCCATGGCAATGTCCAGGTCAGTGACGACCGTGCGGCCGTCAAAAGCCGCCTGCGCCCGGGCTGCCTTAAGGATCACCAGATCAGCCCGGTGACCGTCCACATGCAGCGATGCGGTCAGAGAAGCGATCGTAACCAGATTGCGGGTGGTGTAGCTGACCTGATCCACCAACTCACGCGCCACCCGAATACGCTCGGTCAATTCACGCTCTCTGGCCTGCCAGGCTTGATGAAATTTCTCCGGGTTATCTTCATAAGCCAGGCGCCGCTCCATGATCTCCACCCGTTCGCGGGCGTCATGCAGGCCATGAATATCTACCGAAAGTGCAAAGCGGTCCAGAAGCTGCGGCCGCAAGTCGCCTTCTTCCGGGTTCATCGTACCCACCAGAATGAAACGCGCCGGATGATTGAAGGAAATGCCCTCCCGCTCGACAATATTCATCCCCATAGCCGCCGAATCGAGCAGGATATCTACCACATGGTCATCCAGCAGGTTAACCTCGTCAATATACAGCAAGCCGCGGTTGGCTGCCGCCAACACGCCCGATTCAAAGCGCCGCTCACCCTTCTGGATCGCTTTCTCAATATCCAGCGTACCCACCACCCTGTCCTCGGTGGCCGAGACAGGCAAATTAATGAAGGAAGTCTGACGCTGCGAAACCGGCAGTTCCTCGCCGCGCGCCACCCGCTCGCGGCACTCGGTACACCAGGTCATGGGTGTATCGGGATTGCAGCCAAAGCGGCAATCGCTGACCACCTTGACCTGCGGCAGCAGTTCAGCCAGGGCGCGCGCCGCGGTCGATTTGGCCGTGCCGCGCTCGCCGCGAATCAAAACCCCGCCAATGCGGGTATCAACAGCATTCAGGATCAGGGCACGCTTCATGCGTTCCTGGCCTACGATGGCAGTAAAGGGGTAAATGGCGTGCATGGGTTTAAGCCGTTTCTTTCGATGAGCAAAAGAGATTTGTCGTATTTCACCGTAAGTTTACCACACAAGGCCGGATTGAAATCATGTTGCCACCGCAAATCCATTAAAGCCGGTCGAGGCTTGTCTGGAGGAATTCAGCCAAAATCCGCATGGCATTCTCAAGAAAGCTTGACATTTACGATTTTCCAAAACAGTGAAGGTCATCCAGATCAAAGTAGATGCAAAATG
>JAGVAB010000081.1 GCA_020060485.1 Anaerolineales bacterium | reverse complement strand
GGGGTGAATAAACCCCGGTGATGCACAGACCGTCTTTCGTCCGGCCTCGTGCCATCAATAAAAGAAGCAAATGGAAAATTAACTTTGAGAAAGCCATGTCGCCAGCCAGGGTCGTCCTACCCAAAAAACCCTTTTTGGGTTAACATTCGTCCGTTGAGAACATGGTTGTCTGATGATCAAATATTTTTTTGATCCAGCCTGAATAACCAACCTTTGCAAAGCCAGGATAGCTCTCCCTTCAGTATTTGTTCAGGTTTCGGAGTTCTGCCTCGATGAATGTTAAGCTTGAAACCATAGATTACAGCATGAATTATGGCGCCTTCCGCGCCCTGAAGGACGTTAACATTCAAATCCCGGAAAAACAGGTAACTGCTTTGATCGGCCCATCCGGCTGCGGAAAAAGCACCTTCCTGCGTACCCTGAACCGCATGAACGATCTCATCCCTGGCGTCACCACTGAAGGCAAAGTCCATATGGATGGAGAGGATATCTTCAAGATGGATGTGGTCACCCTGCGTCAGCAGGTTGGCATGGTTTTCCAAAAACCCAATCCTTTCCCCAAATCCATTTTCGACAACGTGGCCTACGGGCCGCGCGCCAATGGTCTGGGTGATCATCAGGAACTGGCAATGATCGTGGAGAACAGCCTGCGCGGCGCCGCCCTGTGGGACGAAGTCAAGGACAATCTCGAAAAATCTGCCCTTGCCCTTTCTGGCGGCCAGCAGCAACGCCTGTGCATCGCACGCGCCCTGGCCGTAGAACCCAGCGTCATTCTCATGGATGAACCCGCTTCGGCCCTTGACCCCATCGCCACCCTGCACATCGAGGAATTGATCCGTGAACTAAGAGAAAACTATACCATCGTAATTGTCACCCACAACATGCAACAAGCCGCCCGCGTCTCTGATTTCACCGCTTTCTTTTACACCGATGAAAGCCGCACTGGCCTATTGATCGAATATGACAAAACGTCCCATATCTTTACCAACCCCAAGGACAAACGAACCGAAGACTATATCACCGGAAGATTTGGATAAAAATATTCCCGCTCTGCATCGCAAGTACGACGCACACAAACCATAAAATTTGCCATTATCTGCGTTCACAAAGAGGTGAAACATGGCTCGAAAGACATTCGAACAACAAATCCAGAACCTGAAAGACGAAATCCTGATCCTGGGCAGCATGGTAGAAGAAGCAACCCTTAAATCCGTCGATGCCCTCAAACGCCGTGATCTGGATGCCGCCCGGCATATCTATGAATATGACACCTTCATCAATGAACGCCGCTTTGCCATCGAAAATGGCATTCTGATCCTCATCGCCACGCAGCAGCCAATGGCCCGCGATCTGCGATTGATCGCCGCCATGTTTGAGGTCATTACCGAACTGGAGCGCATGGGCGATTACGCCAAAGGCATTGCCAAAGTCAACCTCCGTTTGGGTCAAACCAATTTTTCCATCCCCATTAAAGAGATCGAACGCATGGCGGATATCGGTGTCGACATGCTGCATCGCGCCCTCAGTGCCTTCATTGATCTGGACGTGCAAGCCGCCCGCTCCATTCCCAATGAGGATGACAAGGTTGACGCCCTCTACAATCACATCTATCACCATTTGGTCAGTGAAATGATCTCCAATCCAGAGATCATTGACCAGGCAAATCTTCTCATCTGGGCCATCCACAACCTCGAAAGGCTGGCCGACCGCGTTACCAACATCTGCGAGCGCACGGTCTTCATCGCCACCGGTGATTTGCTGGAATTTGACAATGATGACCAATATCGCATCGATGATTTTGACGATGAAGAAGTTGAAACTGAACCTGATGAAAACCAGGATTTGACTCAATAAAAACTCCCGGCTGACAATTGTTCCATTAGATTCGACTTTCTCCACCCTTCCGGTTTTAAGAACCGGAAGGGTGGTTTGTAATCAATGTAGGCAATTGCCCTATCACTTCCTGCTTGTCCATACAACGATGTTCTGTTTACCCTGTATAATCAATGTACATCAGCAGCACTTTGATCTCCAAAATGTGCCAACCTGCTGATGCTTGCTCATCAAATTCTGCAAGGGCCTGAAACGCGTCCCCCTTGCCCAGCATCCCTGCCCACCAACTACCGGGAGGTAAATCTTGAAATCCAGTGATGACCACCAGGTGTGTGCCTTCGGCGCATCAGCCCTTTTAGGCCATTTGCAAAGCATCCAAAACGAATGGGAAGGCGTGCGCCAGGCGCAGGACATTGAATATATACACCGCATGCGGGTTGCCACCCGCCGTTTCCGCAGTGTCTTTGAAATTTTTTCCACCTGCCTGCCCAAAAAGAAACGCGGATTGTGGCAGACCGAGATCAGCGCCCTCACCAAATCCCTTAGCAAAGCCCGTGATCTGGACGTGCATATCGCCATATTGGAAGACGTACTGCAAAATGTACCCTCAAACCAATACCGGCCAGGCATTCACCGCATTTTGCTGCGTCTGCGACAATCGCGGACCAAATTGCAGCCGGAAGTTGTTGCCAGCCTGGACCATATTGAAAAAAATGGCCTCATCCAGGAAATCTCAACCAGCCTGCAAAAATTGACATCCAATGATGAGATCTCGCCTTCGCCTGCTCTATATGAGATCGCTTTTGATGCCATCAATCGCTGCATGAACGACTTGCTCAGTTATGATGGCCGCATTCAAAACCCCAAACTGGTGGCAGACCTGCATGCCATGCGCCTGGCTGCCAAGAGCCTGCGCTATACCATGGAAATCTTCCAGAACCTGTATACAGACCGTCTCGAAGATCAATTGGCTGTGGCAAAATACATTCAGACTCAACTTGGCGACATCCATGATGATGATATCTGGCTGGTGAAGCTGGATAAATTCCTGGTCACCGAGCACAAACGCACCCTCAAATACTTTGGCCATACCCGTCCCTTCAACCTCTTGCAGCCTGGCATTCACTTCTTCCAGGGCGATCGCCGTCAAAACCGCTCCCGGCTCTACCAGGAATTCATCCCCAAATGGGAAAAGTGGAAAAGTGAGAACGTTTGGGGCAGTCTCTACCAGGCCACCAAACTGCCCACCATCATCTACCACCCTGAACCTGAACCGCTGGTAGATGACCAAAAACTCCCAATTAAAGACCCCGCAGAAACAGATGAATCTGAAACCCGCCAGACGTGGCAAACCAACCCGCCAGCGGATGAGGAGCCGCCGACGGAGACAGCATGAAGATTGCCCTGCTTGGCGATATTCACGCCAACTTGCCCGCTTTGCAGGCCGTCCTTGCCCATGCCGCCTCACTGCAAGTCGAAACCGCCTGGAACGTTGGCGATTCTGTTGGCTACGGCCCGTTTCCCAATCAGGTCCTTGATCTGTTGCAAGAGAAAGATATCCTCAGCATTTTGGGGAATTACGACCTGAAAACGCTGGCCTTCCCTGCCAAAGAGGCCAAATGGCGCAAAAAGAAACATCCCCTCAAACTTCTCGCCTTCCAATGGGCCTGGCAAACCTTGCGGCCAGACAACCGCGCCTACCTGCAATCCCTGCCCGAGCAGCGCCGCCTAAAACTGATGGAAAAGGACATCCTCCTGACCCATGCCAGTCCTGCTTCCAACAAAGAATACATCAACAGCCAAACCCCAAAAAGCCGCCTGCGACAGTTGGCCCTGGCCGCGGCTGCCGACATTTGCATTTGCGGCCATTCCCACCAATCCTTCATTGCTACGATCGATGGTGTGTGCTTTATCAACACCGGCAGTGTTGGCCGCCCGGATGACGGCGACCCGCGTGCTTGCTACGCTCTTCTGGAACTGGAAGAAGATTCACTTGAGGTTACCCATCACCGCGTGGCCTATGACGTGCAGCGCACTGTGGATGCCGTCCTGCAGCAGAACCTCCCCCCTGCCTTCGCCGAAATGTTCCTTAAGGGCCGCAGTCTGATTGACATCGAAAAGAACTGAGATGTGTGCAGGTTGAGTTTTCACTTGCTTTTTCCCGATTACCTGGCTGACATGGAAACCATCACAATGGCAAATCAAAAAGTGCACTACGGTGAATTGCCAGAAACAACCGCTGAAGTTCAGGTTATTTTGCAAGACTGGGGCAGAATCAAAAAAACCAGCCGCCAACAAACCAGCTGGATTGAAAGTTACAAATCATCCCGATCTATTTATAATTCAGCTTTGCCAGTTTTCAGCAAGGCAGCTAATCTGTCAGTCAAAACACGGAGATGAACCGGTTTTGTGAGCACTTCGTCTGCGCCAGCTTTCAGGCAGCGTTCCTTGTCCTCTGGCATGACCAAGGCTGTCAAAGCAAGAATCGGCGTCTTTGCAAAACCTTCCACCTGACGCAAGCTTTGTATTGCAGCCAAACCGTCCATGACGGGCATGAATATATCCATCACGATCAGGTCAGGAGAATACGCTTTCGCTAAATCGACTGCCTCCTGTCCATTACACGCCTCAATAACCTCATATCCTGTCTTCCGTAAATATTCAACTATGGTCAGGCGATTTGCTTCATTGTCTTCGGCTAGTAGAATCACGCCTCTTTGTCTTGCATCAAACATCCCGTCTTTGATTTCACCACCCTCTCCACCCGTATATAGGCCAGCCTTGATCTTGCTGGCAATCAGATCCCCTTTCCAGGGCAGTTTGACAATGAATTTGCTGCCTTTTCCGGGAATGCCCTCGCTCTCCACCGCAATACTTCCCTGATGCAAATCCACCAGCCTGTGCACCAAAGCCAGCCCCAGGCCGCTGCCTTCAAATTCTCTGTCCAACCCGCTATCCAGCTGTGTAAAAGGTTGGAACAATTTACCCTTGTCCTCCGCAGAAATTCCAATCCCCGTATCGTACACCGTGAATGAAAGGACACCAGCTTCTTCATCTGGCTCTACTACCAGCGACACCTGACCACCTTGTGGCGTGAACTTGACCGCGTTGTTCAGCAAATTGATCAGGATCTGGCGCAGCCTTCTTGCATCTGCCGCAACCACCAGGTTTTGATCCACCTGCACATACGCAACCTGAACGTTTTTCTTTTCTGCAATCGTACGAATAAATGCCAGACTGGCCTGGCAAACATCCTCCACAACAACCATCTCCAGCATAAGATCCAGTTTGCCTGCCCCTGCTTTTGCCAGGTCAAGAATATCATTGATCAATGCCAGTAAATGCTGCCCGCTCTGTTCAATTGTCGTCAGGTATTTCTGTTGCCTCTCGTTCAGGTCTCCATAAGCCTGGGTAGTGAGCAGCTCCGACAGTCCCAGAATGGCTGTCAATGGCGTGCGCAATTCATGGCTCATGTTTGCCAGGAATGCATCTTTGGCTTTTAGCGCCTCCTCCAGCAAGGTGTTACTGTGCTGCAAATCTGCTGTCCGCTCAGCCACCCGTCTGGCAAGTGAATTACGCTCCTCTTCCAGCATCTTTTCCATCCGCTTGCTTTCAGTCACATCCTGGTTAACGATGATCGCCCCCAGGATTTCCCCTGCTTCATCCAAAACCGGCGTTGTATAATTAAGGACGATCTTCTTTTTCCCGTCAAAGGCTTCAATCTCCAGCAGTTCATCCGTGATCGTCATCCCCTCTGTTATCGTATGTGCCAAAGCCCAATCATCCGCAGCGATTTCCTCCCCCGATGGCAGCCGCCGCGCCTTGAACACTCCATACTCCGAAATATCAACTTTTGGCTCAGCTCCCCAGATCTTCACCCCCATCGGATTTCCCCTGATCAATTTACCGTTCTTGTCTGCAAACCACAATCCGATTGGCAGCAATTCAAAGATCTTTTGCAGGATGCTTTCCTGTTCCTTAAGCGCCTCTTCAACCTTCTTGTGATCGGTAATGTCCATTAAATTACCGATCACTTTGACCACCTTGCCGCCCTCCTGGCGTGCTTCTGCTGTCGTCCGTACCCACAATTTCTCCCCCACGACAGTGGTAAAAGGCACAATCAAATCATACGCTATACCTTCGCCTACACAACGCCTGAACGCATCGAGGATGGCTTGCCTTCCCGGCTCATCATAACAGGCCAGGCTTTTTTCAACCAATTCAGATGAACCATAGGGAAATTTTTCAGGATCCAGACCATGAATCCTGAACACTTCAGCCGTCCAATACATGCTCTCCTGCTCAACGTCCCATTCCCACCCGCCCAATTTGCTCAACCGCTGTGCCGCCTGCAACAGCGCCTCTCGTTGTTGCAAGGTCTCTTCGGCTTTCTTCCTTCCGCTGATATTCCGCGATACACCATACAGCTCAACGTGGTTATTCCTCTGGTTTTTCATGACCCGCGCAGAGATTTCCACCCAAATAATGGCCCCGCGACTGAACATTTCAATTTCATCCTGGTATTCACTTACATCCCCTGCCAGAAATGCCGCCAGCCGTTCACCGCCCGCCTTTTGCAAGTAATCTAAGGATCGCGGAGTTATCAGCTCTTCGAGATGCTTTTCCAGAATTTCATCTGCTGCTATCCCCAGCAAACCCTCCACCGAGGGACTGACATACATTAGCCGGGCCTCATCCACATCATATGTCCAAATCACATCAGAAACATTTTCAGCCAGCAGTTGATACTGTTCCCGGCTGTCTCGCAATGCCTGGATCATTTTATGATTCTCTGCTGTAGATAAGCTGATGATGAGCGTAATCACCAATCCGCTCGCCAGCACCAGCCACTGCATCCAACTTGTATTCTCTGCCAGAAATTTTGGCGCCGGTTTGATGATCAAAAGCCAGTTCGCATCCAGAAAATATAGCGGAGCCTGATAGAAGATACCCTCTGCCAGACTCTCCGCCGTCAATCCGGGATCAACTGCAACCGTTTCCGTTTGCGTTCTTTCAATTGCGGCAAACAATAACTGCTCCCCAGACGGAGCTTTTTCCTCAAAGATGTACTTATCCCTTCCAATGGCCGGCAGGCTGTCAACCGCACTTGAGATCCATTCCTCCATTCGAAAAACACCGCCCACAAACCCGGCAGGCTCATCCTGACCCAACTCAAATACTGGCAGAACCACCAGAAAGTATTTGTCGCCTTTCTCACCGTCACAAAACAGACTGCACTCCAGCACCGTTCCCCCACCAATCCGGCTTGCTGCATCCAATCGATCCAAAAAGATGGCAACCGTTCCCAGGTCCAAACCGAGCATTTGATCGCTGCTTTCCCCGTTTTCCGAAAAATAAACCGGGTAATAAACATCTCTTTCCTCAGCCAGAGAATACTTGCCGTCTGGTTCCCAATTGAGAAAGTTGAATCCCGTCACACCCTGCCGGACAGCATCTGCCTCCAACGCAGCCCGCTCTTCCCTTGTTACGACGGGAATCCAGTGCAAGCTCACCAAGCCGGAAGTGCGCCGGTCGCCAGACAGAAAGGGGGCCGTAAACTCACGAAATTCTTCCCGGGTCACTTCCTCAGAAGAGCGGAAGAACTTGGCCAACAGATTGAGATCATGGTAGCCAAGTTGCAGGGATTGCTGCACGACAATACGGACATTTTCCGCTGCACTGTCAAACCGCATTTCCAGGGTTTCCTGTTCTCTGAAATGCACCCCCAGCGTTAACATCAGCGTCACCCCAACGCCCACCCCCAGGATCACCAGCGGCAGCCAGTTGCTGACCATGTGCTTGTTCTTCCACTGGTTTGCCACCAACAGTACCGGCAGGATCACCAGATTGCTCACTGCTGCGCCAACATACATCGCCAGCCATGGATCAACCAAACTGCCCGGCACAGGCAGAACCGCCAGGCGCAGCCCCGCCATGGTTGCGAAAGGAAAAACCCAGCTTACCAGAACATTGATCAATATGAATTTGGAAAAATGCGCTTTTGATGGTCTTTCCGGGATTTGGCCCAACCACCGCTTCATCCAGAAAACAAAAAGCAGGACTCCGCTCAGCATCACGACTGTTGCACCTGTCGCCCCCAACAAAGCCAAAAAACCTGCTCGTTCAGCGGACATGACCCACCAATAATGAATAAAAGCCCCCAATCCAATCCCGGTTATTGCCCAGGAGCCAAAAACCGCTATAGCAAAAATGGCAAAGGCTGGTGCAGGCCAGAACAGCCGCAGCTCACCACCCCTGAATGCCGTCCAGTGTGTAAGATTGGCCAGCAGAATATGTACTAATGCAACCCCCAACACCTTTAAGGGCAATTCCACTATTGATAAATTTCGTTTTTGCTCCATGCCCCGCCTCAATGTTTGAAAGTATCTACTCAACCTCTCCAAATGATGTCGCTGGAGGAGCATACTTTTGCGACCAGCTGCGAGCCGTCCCTCATTGTCCGGGACGCCTTGCAGCTGCATTGGTCTCCAACCTCATCAAAATGCCACGCCTGAGTAGTTGCCTTTGAAAAATGTTTGCGGTTCAAAAACAAGTTAAAATGATTATACAGCGTTACCAGTTTGAAATCTATCTTGGACATAGCGTTGTGCGTAAAAAGGATGTATAACCCGGACACCACGCCGCCTAATCGATCAAGGAAAGAACATTGAAGAAAGGCCTCACTTTTTTGAGCCAATTTTTTCCAATTAGAAGTCAAAATCGCCGCTCAAATCCATTACCATCGATATTCACAACACTGTTGTCAACGTGGAAGACCACCATGAAGTGTTCTGAAAAATATCCGTTTCAGGAGATGTGTGACAAAGCTTTCCCTGAAAAAACGTCCTCTGTCGAATTGCATCCTGTTATTTCTATTTACGCCGGGCCTGTAAAAGCCAACCTCAATGTCCCATTTCATGAAACGGATTATTCAGAATGTGTTGAATTGGAGAAAATAATGCTAAAATAGACGTGCTCTGCCACAACCATCACCCTTCCAGGGTGAATTTATTGGCAAAATATATCAGACGGGGAATTTCGGTATACCTTAAACCTGCAAGAGCCTGATTTTCATTTCATCCGGCAAAATCATCTCCACAAGACCATTCAAGGAGGCAATCTATGCGCCGCATTTTGCAGTTGATGTTGATGATCATTTTTCTTTCGTTCCTGCTTCAACCATCCTCCACTTCGTATGCAAATACTCCATCCACCTGGCAACCCGGTTTTTATTCTGGATGGATTAAAATGCAAGCCCGCATCGACACTGATGCAAAATGGCCTGGCTTGGATGGGTTTGTGATTGAAAAATTTTTTGGCCGCGGACAATTGATGGTTAAAATTGATGATCAGGGCCTGGGCGGCGCATCTCTTGTACTGCCCGTAAGAATTGAAATCCTTGGTTATGGCCTCATCACCAATCCACAGGGCAGCTGTACCTTTTCTTCCTCTGCAATTGGTCTGACCAATTATGTTCGTTTACGCCATGAAAATCTGAACATGGGGCAGGTTTTCAAGACTCCGCTCGCCTTGGCGCCTGGTATCCGCTTTTCCAAAACCAATGCGTCGTCCTTTGGCGAATTACAGGGCTGCGAACAAGCTGGCGCCGGGAATTTGAAAGGCATGCAAATGGCCATGAGAGCGACAACGGCAGAAATGCAGGAGATGGTCTTCACGGTCAAATCCATGGACGATCAATCGATCAGTGGAACTTGCCATATCCCGGGCTGGGAAAAGATAACCCCCATTCCCAATGGCTCGGGACAGGGCGTCCGCAGCCTGCCCAGTTGCACCTGGCGTGTTTTTAGAATGACGACCCCCAACCAAAATGCGGAGTGGAAGAAATGAAGAAAACCAACTGGTCCACCCGTTTCTCCATGTGTTTGGCAATCATCCTGGCGCTCAACATAGCAGCCTGCAGTTTCTCCCCGGCATCGCCAAAAATGTCAGACCAATCACCAGCAGAATCAACAGAAGCCACTTCAAGTCCTTTGCCAAAATCCACCTCGCCATCAGCACCTGCTGGCGACACCGCCGGCTCGGATCCCCTTGCAGTCGAGAATGATCCCCTAGACAACTTGTTAACTCTGCGATCGGTTCAATTCATTTTGGATAGCCAGTACCCCGATGGCAGCCGGCGAACAATTCAATGTGAAATTGACAATGCAGGCAATATGCACATCCTGACCGATGAACCAGCTATGGATGATTCCGGCATGCCAAAAGAGAGACCGCCGCAAGGCATCAGCCCTCAGGTAGAGATCTTCGTACTGGACGGGATGGCTTATACACCCGATGACTTGAATCCGGATTGGAAAACCGTCCCCGTGGACGAGAATTTCGTTCCAAATTTCGCCATTGAATTACATGGTATGGATGGCCCCGCTCTCTGGCTCAACCTTCTTCCGGCTGGCAGCATCATCAAAGAAGATAACGAGAGCGTCGGCGGCTTTGATGCCCAACGTTACCGTGTGCAAGGTAAAATAGGTGGTGAAGATGTATCTGGTGTATTTTGGAAAACCCTCCAGACCAATGCGTTAGTTCAGATGGAACTGCACATTCCAGCGGCCTTGTTTAATTTACCAGATGAACCTTCAACAGGTAAAATGATCATCACGCTTAAAGCGCAAAAAGTAGCTGTCGACAATATAACCTTACCTCAATAATGATGGATGACAATTACTCCACGAGGTTTTACATAGAATGAAACCTCGTGGAGTTAATCCAGCAAATCATATTCCGGCACAAAATCAATCCTCAATGGATGTCTCTGCGAAAAAGCGCCACTTGTACCACATGCACTCTTGCCCTGAAGGCAGTGCCAGGGAGTGCAGGTGAGCGAATGTGGCCGCGAAGCCTTCCAGGCGTGATTGGGATTTCCACGTTGGAAAAAAACATAAACACAATAACAGGATAATCCTCCCCTATAGCCGTTATCCCCCTTTATTCTCCCGCATACTCCATGAGAATGCGCGTAATGTATTTTGCCCCCTTCATGTAGAGATCAAGCCGAATATTCTCATTCGGCGCATGGATCTGTGCCTCAGGGTATCCTACTCCCGCCATAACCACCGGCAGGCCCAGCTTCTCGATAAAAATGGCATTCGGTCCCGACCCGCCTGCCATGGGAATGACCTGTGCCGGTTTGCCGTACACTTCCTCCGCCAGCCAGATGGCAAGCTGCACAAAAGCATTGCCCGGCTCTGTCCGCCCTGGTCCTTCGCCGCCCATGAACTCAATCGCCACATCACTGAACCCTTGTGCATCCAGGTGCTGCCGCAGCTTCTCCAGCACCTCTTGCGGGGTCTGGTTGGGTACCAGCCGAAAATCCACCTTGGCGCTTGCCCTGGCAGGCAGCACCGTCTTTGACCCCGGCCCTTGATATCCCGCGGTTAGCCCGCAAATTGTACAGGTCGGCCGGAATACCTCCTCAATCCGCAGTTCACTCCCCCCCTTGATGCCTTTCAAAAACCCTTTCAGCGCATATCGGCGCAGGTATTCCTCAGCCATATCGGGCAAGGACGCCATCAAAGCCGCGTCCCTTTCACTGGGCGGCAGCACATTGTCATAGAAGCCAGGGATCAAAATGGTTTCATTCTCATTCTTCAGGCTGTTCAAAGCCCACACCAGCCGCCAGGCGGCATTGGGAAAGATCGATCCACCCAACCCGGAATGCACATCCTGATTGGCAGTTTCCACACTCAGTTCCACATAACAAATGCCACGTAGCCCAAGATATTGCACAAACTCTTCCTGCTCATTGACCCCGCCCCCTTCCCAGACACAGACATCCGCTGCCAATTTTTCAATGTTTTCTTCCACCAGTCGGCGCAGATGCACGCTGCCAGTCTCTTCTTCCCCCTCGATCAGGAACTTGACATTGCACGGCAATTCCCCTTCACTGTTCAGAATGGCATCAATGGCAAACAGCCGGCTGACCAGCGGGCCTTTGTCATCATCCACACCCCGTCCATACAACTTGCCCTCACGCACATCCGGTTCATAGGGCGGCGTGACCCACAAGTCCAGTGGTTCCACCGGCTGCACATCATAATGATTGTAGAAAAGCAGTGTTTTGTTCTTGCGCCCTTTGCGTTCCGCATACACGGCCGGCGCTCCGCCCGTCTGCATCAATTCCACGGCAAAGCCGCGTTTCGCCAGCATTTCGGCAACCTTGCCGGCGCACTGCTCAACCCCCTCTCCGGTTGCAGAGACACTGGGCTGCGCGCACAGTCGGCACAATTCATCTATCGACCGGAAAAAATGTTGCTCCAGGTATTGGTCAATCGCATCATAATTAGCCATAATTTATCTCCCCAACATCAAGGGATAATCTTCAACCACTCGAACAAAGTGGCCCCCGAATACGCAAACACCAGCATCTTGCCCACCTTCCCCAGCCAGCAATACAGCAAAAATCGCCATAACGGCATGCCAAGCGCCCCGGCCGTGATCCCGGCCAGGTCGAAGGCCGGATTGGGGATCAGCGCCAGAAGAAAAATGATCCCGCCCCCATAGCGCTTGAACAGTGCTTCCACCCTTTGATGCCCCTCGATCCGTTCCAGTACCGCTCTGCCGCCGCTGTAACCTGCCAAAAAACCTGAAAGCTCACCCAGCGCTGCCCCCGTCCCGGCAGCCAGGCCCACCCACAAAGGGTGCAATACCGCCCCAAATGCAGATGTGACCATCACCCCTGGGACTGGCAGGATCAAGGTGGCATTTGCCAGCAGATTGACCAGGAAAATGCCCGGATAACCATACCTGCCTAGTTGTTGAATGCGCCCCCCCATGCGCAGCAGCAGCCAGGTTAATCCCACCACCAGTAAAAAGACTGCCAGCCTTACCCAGCCCGGGGTACGACCGGATGACCCACCCTGCCCCGCCTTTCCCTGCCCGGCAGGATCAGGCGGGCTTTCCTGCCCGGGGTGAATGCTGCCAGCGGAAGCGGCCTTGTCTGTCATGCAGCTTCTCTATTGCAGCAAGTTTTCAATACGCGCAATCACCATATCCATCGCCACCTGGTTCTTGCCACCCTCCGGAATGATCACATCCGCATATCTTTTGGAGGGGTCTACAAAATCCAGGTGCATCGGGCGTACTGTGCTCAAATACTGCTGAATCACAGCCTCAGTGGTACGGCCGCGCTCTTCAATATCCCGCTTCAATCTTCGAATGAACCGGATGTCGGCATCCGTATCCACGAAGATCTTCACATCAAACAATTCCCGCAGTTCCGGCAAAGCCAGGATCAGGATCCCCTCAACGATGATTACCCGGTGCGGCTCAACGTGCATCGTTATGCCAGTGCGCGAATGGGTGGTGAAATCATACACCGGAACATCCACCCCATGCCCGTTCTTGAGTCGCGCCACATGTTCGATCAGCAGTTCTGTTTCCAAAGAATCCGGATGGTCAAAATTGACCATCGCCCGCTGCGCCGGCGGTAATCCGGTCAGCTCGCGGTAATACGAATCATGCTGCAAATACGCAATACGGTGGGCGCCCACCCGGCTCAAAATGGCTCTGGCAACTGTCGTCTTGCCCGAACCAGAACCGCCGGCAATGGCAATCACCAGGGGAGGTTTTGGGTTTATATCGGTCATATTAGGATTATACCTTAGGCCGGAAGAAAACACCTTTTTCACCCCATTGCTTCTATGGTAAACGGGGGTGTTTTTGATGCGTCTCATCAAAAATTTCTTTCTCACGGCAATTCCCAGAGAACCCCCGAATTCTTGTCATCCTGGCCTATTTTTCGGATTATAATGAATCTACCCATGCGAACCATAACCTGCTCTGGTCCGCATCCACGATTGTTTTTTCATTCATCATACCGAGGTGCAAAATGCGCAAACGAATCTCTTTCATCCTTTTTCCCGTATTGATTTCTTTGTTGATCCTTTCTGCCTGTGGAGGCGGCCCGTCTTCCGCCACCGGCGAAGAGGCCTCCGCTGAACCCACTGCCACCTTCACCCCGGACCCCAAGTTTGACCTCGAAATTTTCACGCAAGCCTTGACCGAAAGCCTCGCTGCTCATGACTACGACCGGCTTATGCCCCTCATCGGCAATCCCTTCAGCCTGGCCAGTATCGGTACAGGTTCCTCAACCCTCCCGACTGCTGAACTGGTCAAACGCATGCAATCCCGGCTGCTGCCAGACACCAGCCGCACGCCCGTTTTTCTGCCGGATGCTGACATCGCCTCCATTCTTGGCCCCAGTGCACCCACCACCCTTGGCCCCGGCTTGATCGTTGTTCGCATTCTCTATTCCCAGGGTTGGGGGGATGATGGCAAAGGAGAAGCTGTCCTTTATATCAGCGAACTTCCCGATAAATCTTTCGCCTGGTACGGCATGCTTTTTGACAAGGATGGCTTTGCCCCCGCCGAAGAAACTGAACCTGCTGAAGAATCCCCGGCAGAGGTCGACCGCAGCGATCTGGAATCCTTCAAGCAGGCTTTGCTGGCCGCCCTGAGCGACCCGGCCCGCACTCCCGACTCCCTGCTGCCCTTGATGAACGATCCCTTCGTTTGGGCTGGCTGGCAGTCCGAGGGCAGCGAGCAGACTCCCGCGGATGTGATGCCTTACCTGACCGATGCCCTGCCTGTTCCTGAGGCCATTCTCTACAATACAGATACCTCTCTGTCCGATCTGCTCGCCGGACAGGATCCTCAAGCCATCTTCCCCAGTGGGGTTGATTTCATGCACATGGCTGCCTGGGGCGCAGATGGCAGCGGAGAAGCCATCCTCATCATCGGTCAAGGCGCTGACGGTCTGTATACCTGGAGCGGCGTGCTCAACGCCCCAATGGGATTCGTTCAATAAACCACTCTTTATTCCACACAGGCGCAGGAATTTCGAATCCCCTGCGCCTGTCTTTATTTTCCAACCGCACGCCGCAATCGGGCAAAATCTGCTTTGAAAAAGCTCTGACCCGGTCTGAAAATCCGCTGCGTTATCTTTCCAGTTTGCTGTATAATGATACAAAAGGGGTGCACCGTACACTCAACTATGCGACCCAGAGTCATCGGAATTTTTTAGACACAAGAACAGGAGAACAACCAATGGAATTCGAAGCTTATTGCGTAAAGTGCCGTGAAAAACGAGCCGTCAAGGATGGCAAGGTTGAGACCAATGACAAAGGCCGCAAGATGGCCAAGGGTGTCTGCCCGGTCTGTGGCACCAAGGTCACCCGTTTCTTGCCCAGCAAGACTGAGGAATAAACACCTTCCCTGTACCAGGTAATAAATTTCTTCCCGGGATGAGCGATCGTTCCGGGAAGATGCTTTTAAGCCGCCGGCTCCCGGCGAATGGCCTTACCCCTGCTGCGCATCACGCCACATCCCAAAGAATCAAACTTGTATGGTTTTCGTATGTTCCCCTGATTTTATGCAAACCTTTCATTCCGTATTCTTTACCGTGCTCAAGATCGGAAGAGCGTCGTG
>JAGVAB010000040.1 GCA_020060485.1 Anaerolineales bacterium | reverse complement strand
GGGGTGAATAAACCCTGGTGATGCACAGACCGTCTTTCGTCCGGCCTTGTGCCATCAATAAAAGAAACAAATGGAAAATTAACTTTGAGAAAGCCATGGCGCAGCATGGGCTTCACTTACCCCGGTTGAAAAATGTTATAATCCTAGTCAATTGAACCGGCGTTTCTGCCGGGATGAGTAAAATAAATTGGATATGAGAAAAAAAATTCTGCTTCCTGTAACCTTGTTTCTTCTAAGCCTGAGCCTGGCTTTGGCAGCCATGCCGGCCAGCGCAGAACCCGCGGCTCAGGCTTTCTACCAGACTCCCACCCCGAATGCCGACAACCGCGTCATCTATGTGGTGCAGGCCGGGGATAACTGCCTGCGCATTCAATTGATGACCGGAGTGGAACTGGAACAGTTGCGCCAGCTCAACGATCTGGACGATGCCTGTTCACTAAGTGAAGGACAGGAACTGGTGTTGGCGATTGTGGATGCGCCGGCCGCAACAGAGCCGACCGCCACGCCCGGCCCCGCCCAGCCCACGCCCACGCCCTTTGCTGGTACAGGCGAGATCTGTGTGTATCTCTTTGCGGACGTCAATGGCAACGCCATGGTGGACACGGGAGAAGGCCCGATCGCTGGGGGCGCGATCAGCATCAGTGACCGCACTGGTCAAACTTCGCTGACTGGCTTGAGCAATAACAGCGGTTCGCCCCTGTGTTTCAGCGATATTCCCGAAGGCGAATACAATATCAGTGTCGCTGCTCCAGATGGTTTCAATCCAACCACTTCGATGAATTTTGCCCTGGTGCTGAAAGCCGGCGATTCTTCAGTGCTGGATTTTGGTGCACAGATCAGTTCTGCCGCCATGCCGGTGCCGGTTGGCGAAGGCGGCAGATCGCCGCTGCTGGCCATTTTGGGCGGCATTCTCATCCTGGGCGGGATTGGTCTGGGTGTGTACTTCGGCCTCATGCAGCGCAACAAATTGCCAATGGGATAGGGATTGAAAGTGCCACAAATGTTTATCCCCGCACACTCAGGTTGTGTGGGGATATTTCTTTACAAGGTTAGCATCTGCAGGTGTGGCGAAGGTGTAAATGGACAAAATGGATATAAAAACCCTCTAATCCAGATTCGCCCTGCGATGTGGTAGAATCTCATCGCCAATTTTTATATTAAAAGGAAACCATGAAGAAAATGGAAAAAGAAAAGGCTACGTTTACCGTAAAAAAGGGGCTGGCGCAGATGTTGAAGGGGGGCGTGATCATGGATGTGGTGACCCCCGAGCATGCCCGCATCGCCGAAGAGGCGGGGGCAGTGGCAGTCATGGCCCTGGAGCGCGTGCCGGCCGATATTCGCGCTGATGGTGGCGTTGCGCGCATGAGCGACCCCGGGATGATCCTGGAGATCATGGAAGCGGTCAGCATTCCGGTGATGGCCAAGGCCCGTATCGGGCATTTTGTGGAAGCGCAGATCCTCGAGGCGATTGGCACGGATTATATTGATGAATCCGAAGTGCTGACCCCTGCCGATGAAGCGCATCACATCTACAAGCATGATTTCAATGTACCTTTTGTGTGCGGTGCCCGCAACCTGGGCGAAGCACTGCGCCGTATTGGTGAAGGTGCAGCCATGATCCGTACCAAGGGCGAGGCTGGCACGGGCGATGTGGTGGAAGCTGTGCGCCATGCACGCACCGTCTTCGGCGATATTCGCCGTCTGCTAAACCTGCCGCTGGAAGAAGTGATGGCCTTTGCCAAAGAGATTGGCGCCCCCTATGAGCTGGTGATGGAAACCCGCGAACTGGGACGCTTACCGGTGGTCAACTTTGCCGCCGGCGGCATTGCCACCCCCGCCGATGCCGCCTTGATGATGCAATTGGGCGTGGACGGCGTCTTCGTCGGTTCAGGCATCTTCAAATCTGGTGACCCGGCCAAACGCGCCGCGGCCATTGTCAAAGCAACCACGCACTACAATGACCCCAATATTCTGGCAGAGGTCAGCCGCAATCTGGGCGAACCGATGGTGGGCATTAATGTTTCTGCCCTTCCGGATGATGAACTGATTGCCGGGCGTGGCTGGTAAAGGCGGTATGAGAATAGGTGTTCTGGCATTACAAGGCTCGTTCATTGAGCACCAGAACATGCTCGAACGGCTGGGGGCGCAGGTGGTGCAGGTACGTTTGCCGCAGCAGTTGGATGGTCTGGCCGGGTTGATCATCCCCGGCGGAGAGTCTACCACCATGGGCAAACTGGCAGTGCATTATGGTTTTATGGAGCCGCTGCGCAGTTTTGGACAGGAAAAGGCCATTTGGGGCACTTGTGCCGGGGCCATCTTTCTGTCCAAAGATGTCCGCCGCAGCCAGCCGCTGTTGGGATTGATGGACATCACCGTCCAGCGCAATGCGTTTGGACGGCAGGTGGACAGTTTTGAGATCGATCTCGATCTCGCTGCTTTGCAGGCCGCCAGGAACGGCGACCGGCCATTCCGGGCGGTCTTTATCCGTGCTCCGTTGATCGAAACGGTGTACGGGGAAGCGCAAATTTTGTTGACCCTGCCTGAGGGCGGGATCGTGGCAGCCCGTCAGGGGCGTTTGCTGGCAACTTCGTTTCATCCTGAACTGACGGAAGACGATCGCATTCATCGCTATTTTTTGGAGCTGGCGCAATAAAGATACGTCCTTTTGCCTGGTATGACCTGTACACGCTGCACCGTTACCGGAGTTTGGCACTGCCATTGAACAGTGCTCTGGCGCTGGCGCACGGCAACCCGGCCAGTTGGTTCTCGATGCTGGGGCAGCTTCATCCAGCGCGGGGTGTGTATACTGCCGTGGCCAAAGGGGGCGAAAGCGGCCTGCCTTTGATCGGTCAGGTGAACTATATGCCGGGAGAGCGTTCTGCTCGATTTTCCTTTTTAATCGCCCAGCCCGAATTGAATGAAAGTGCGGCAGTTGCACTTTTGGAAAACCTGATCATGCAGACGGGCAATTGGGGGGCAGCCAATATTCTGGCCGAAGTTGACGAGTCAGCCCTCATTTTTCCCTGTCTGCGCCGCTCCGGTTTTGCCGTTTACAGCCGCCAGGAAGTGTGGCGGGTGCCTGCCCCGGAACGCACCAATGACACGCACGGGCAGGAGTGGCACGAGGCCACCCCGCTGGATGCCGAGCCGGTGCAGCGATTGTGCCATGCACTGCTGCCGCCCCTGGTGCAAAGTGCTGAAGAACAGTCTACCTTTTGTCCGCGGGGACTGGTCGTGCGCCGGGACAATCAGGTCGTGGCTTTTGTGCAGGTACTGACCGGCGTACGCGGTATTTGCGTGCAGCCCTTATTCCATCCCCAGGTGGCGGATGCGCGTGCCTTACTGGATGGTTTGTTGAACCGGGTGCAAGGTATGTTTTTGGCACCTTTGGAGCGTCCAATATATTGCATGGTGCGTTCCTATCAGGCTGGTTTGGCCGGCATTCTGGCCGAAATGGGTGCTGATCTGATTGGCGAGCAGGCTCTGCTGGTTAAGCATCTGGCTGTGCGCCAGCGACAGGAAGTGCCTGAAATGCATTTTTCAACCATAGACCGCCACGTGCGCCCCTCGTCCCCCCTGGTGCGTCATGTGAGTTTGCCAAAGAAAACGGAATAAAGAAGATAGCATGGAACAACGTATAACTGACGATATGGATAAACTGCTGGCTGTGCTGCCGCCGCATATTGTGGATGCGGTCAGCCAGGAAGATCATTTTGATAACCTGCTCGAGATCATCATGGATCTGGGACGCAACCCCACGGCGCGTTTTGTGGACCGTGAGATCGAATTGAGCCAGCGGGAAGTGATGCGGGCCGATATTGACCTGGTGGTCGAGCATATCGGTGATTTTGATGCGGATAACCGCGCCGGTCTGGAGCGCACCCTGCACCGCATCTCTGCCCTGCGCAACCGGCATGCGGTGATCGTGGGTCTTACCTGCCGCGTGGGCCGGGCGGTGTATGGTACCCTGGATATCATTCAGGATCTGGTGGAATCAGGCAAGAGCATTCTCATCCTGGGTCAGCCGGGCATTGGTAAAACCACCATGCTGCGCGAGGCGGCCCGCATTCTGGCCGAGAACCGGCGGGTTATCATCGTGGACACGTCCAACGAAATTGGCGGCGACGGAGACGTGCCCCATCCGGCGGTGGGCCGTGCCCGGCGCATGCAAGTGGCCCAACCCTCCCTGCAGCATGAGGTGATGATCGAGGCGGTGGAGAATCACAATCCCGAGGTAATCGTGATCGATGAGATTGGGCGCGAGCTGGAAGCCGTGGCCGCGCGCACCATTGCCGAGCGCGGCGTGCAATTGATCGGCACCGCCCATGGCCGTTCGATCGAAAACCTGTTGATCAACCCTACACTCTCTGATCTGATCGGCGGAATTGAAGCGGTGACCCTGTCTGACGAGGAAGCGCGCCGCCGCGGCACCCAGAAGACCGTGCTGGAGCGCCGCTCGCCGCCCACGTTTGACGTGTTGATCGAGATCAAGGAGCGCAATTATCTCGTCATTCACCCCGATGTGACCGAAGCAGTGGATGCCCTGGTACGCGGTTTCCCGCCGCAAACCGAGGTACGCAGCCGTTCCAGCAGCGGCGAGATCAGGATCGAGAAATCCAAGGCTTCACCTTTGACCAAAGACACGCCTTCCACCGGTTTGCGCCGCCCTTCAGATCCAGGACGCAGCCCTGCCCAGCAAAGCCGCTCCTATCAGCAATCCCCCGAGATCACGCCCCGCAAGCGTGCCCCCATGCTCAAACCCATGCGGCTGTTTGCCTTTGGCGTGGCCCGCAACCGCCTGGATCAGGCTGCCCGGCGGCTGGGTGTTCCGGTGGTGCCGGTCAAGGAGATTAACGAAGCGGATGTGCTGATCACCCTGCGCACCTATTATCGCAACCGCCAGCGTATCATCATTGATGCTGAGGAAAGCGGCATGCCCATTTATGTGCTGCGTTCCAACACCACCACCCAGATGGAGCAGGCCCTGGCGGAGATCTTCAATCTCTCGTCCGAGACCAATAGTGCTGGCGGCCGCCCGCAGGAAGAACTGCTCCGCGAGACCCAGGCCGCCATTGAAGCTGTTCTGAATGGACAACGCTGGGTAGACCTGCCGCCCGCATCGGCTTCCATCCGCCGCATCCAGCATGAGATGGCCCGCCAGGCAGAGCTGGTTTCCCATTCCTATGGCAAGGAACCCAGCCGGCGGGTGCGCATCTTCCGTGACTGAGACAAGGCAGAACCCCATGACAGATGTGACCACGAACCGCGGCGTATTTATCACCCTGGAAGGACCTGACGGCAGCGGCAAGACTTCGCAGCTGCCCTTGCTGGCAGAGCATTTGCGGCAGCAGGGAATGGAGGTGGTGACCACCCGTGAACCGGGCGGCACAGCCATCAGTGACCAGATCAAGGATGTGCTCAAGAGTATGTCCAATAAATCCATGCACCCGCGCACCGAGATTCTCCTGTTTTGTTCGGCCCGAGCGCAACTGGTGGAAGAAGTCATCCTGCCCGCCCTGCTCCAGGGCAAGATTGTGATCTCTGACCGCTATGCCGACTCCACTCTGGCATATCAGGGGTATGGGCATGGTTATGATCTTGATCTTTTGCGCCAGATGCTCAACTTTGCCACTGGCGGCCTGTGGCCGGATTTGACCCTGTACCTAGACCTGGACGCAGAAGAAGGCCTCAACCGCCGGCGGAATGACGGGGGGAAATGGGACCGCCTGGATGATTACGCCCTGGCTTTTCACCAGCGTGTGCGTCAGGGTTACCTGGAAATGACGAGCGCTGCCCCACAGCGCTGGCGCCTGATTGATGCCTGTCAACCGCCCCAAGCCGTCCAGGAGAACCTGCGCCGGGTGGTGAAAGACTATCTGGAGGCCACCTGCACCTGATCAAAAGTGCTGTTATACTGGATGAGAACAGTCCTGATTGTGGACTGTATCCCAAATTTAACTGAGCGCACGACATGGCGTGCACGCATCAATGGAAAGGGTTTCAAAAATGAAACAATATAAATGGTTACTTGCTTTACTGGTATTGGCGCTTGCGCTTTCTGCGTGTGCGAAGAAGGCAGATGATGCCGCGGCTGGCGACCCGCTCGCCGCATTGCCGCCTGCCGAGTCAGGATTGCCCGGCGGTCCGGTGACCCCGGCCGAGTGTGTGGTTCTGCCTCCCGATGATCTTGCTGAGGCTAATCCAATCCCGCTTGTGCTGGATGGTGAATTTGTATATGGCAACCCGGAGGCTGCGGTCAGCCTGATCGAGTACAGTGAACTGCAATGCCCGTACTGCGCTCAATTTGAGCCATTCGTTACCGAACTGGTTGAGAAATACGGAGATGAGGTGCGGGTTGTCTTCCGTCACTTCCCGCTGGTCAGTATTCACGACAAGGCCATGCTGGGCTCGCAGGCGCTTGAAGCTGCTGCCAAACAGGAACCTGCCAAATTCAATGAACTGAAGAATGTGCTGTTTGAAAAACAGGCGGAGTGGTCTGCCCTTTCGGTGGAAGAATTCGAGACCTATCTGGCAGACGAAGCTGCCGCGTTGGGCCTGGATGCTGCCCAGTTCAGCACTGATCTGAAATCGGAAGAGATCGTTGCCAAAGTGGATGCGATGCGCGAGCATGCCATGGAAGCTGGTATTCGCGGCACGCCGACCGTTTTGATCGATGGTTTCTATTATATGGGCGGACGGGATGTGGAGGGCATCTACGCCATGCTGCAGGCGCTGCAGGCTGCCAAAGCCGAGTATGGTGAGGAATACATCAATTCGCTGCCGCATGTTGGTTTTACTGCGCCGGAAGATGTGCAGGCTTTGATCGATACGTATGAAGCCCTGCTTGCGAAGTATGGCGCTGAAGGAATAAAGAAATACCCGCTTTCGCTGGCGGAAAGCCCGGATGTATTTGACATCATCATCAAGTATGTGGACTTGCAAGAGAAAGCTTACACTGTCTGCCCGCCCATGACAGTTGACCGCGGCAAACAGTACACAGCCACCTTGACCACCACCCAGGGCGATGTCGTGATCGAGCTTTTCGCCGACAAGGCGCCCACCACGGTCAACAGCTTTGTTTTCCTGGCCAGGGAAGGCTGGTTTGACAACGTTACCTTCCATCGGGTCATCCCCGATTTTGTGGCCCAGACAGGTGACCCGAGCGGCACCGGATTAGGTTCCCCCGGCTATGCCTATGGCAACGAAGCCAATGATCTTTTGTACGACAAGCCTGGCATGGTGGGTATGGCCAACAGCGGCCCAGGCAGCAATGGCAGCCAGTTCTTCATTACATACGCAGCCCTGCCCCAGTTGGATGGCGGCTACACCATATTTGGCCAGGTGCTGGAAGGCATGGATGTGGTTGAAAAGCTGACCCCGCGTGATCCTCAGCAGGGTGTTTCCACAGAAGAACCGGATATGATCCTGTCGGTGAAGATCGTCGAAAAATAAACGGTGAAGGATGGTGTGATGCGCCTTTGGCGTTGTTTGCTCCTGTCTCTTGTGATCATGCTGATGCTGGCGGCCTGCAAGCCGCCAGCATCGGAAGTGTTGCTGCCGGCAGGGCTGGACAGCGAACCGGCGTCCCCCGCCGAATGCTGGCCAACAGGGCTGTTCAACGCCTATGACCTGGTGATGCCCCCTGGTGAAGGAGACTGGCGGTCCGGTGCGCCGGATGCCGTGGTAACCATCATCACCTACAGCGATCTGCAATGTGCGGATTGCGCCCAGTTGGATAGCGACTTGCAGACTTTGCAGGCGGCCTATCCGGGCGATGTGCAAGTGGTGTATCGTCATTTTCTTCAGGATGGCGGCGACAAATCAATGCTCGCAGCCCAGGCGGTGGAAGCCGCCGGCCGCCAATCCGCAGAGTATTTTTTCGCCCTGAAAACCGTGCTCTTTGACCATTTGCAGGAATGGCAGAGCCTGCCGCCGGCCCAGTTCAGCGATTGGGTGGTAACACAGGCCGCGGCATTGGGCCTGGACAGTGCAAGCTTTCAACGTGACTTTAACGACCCGCAGCTTGCCGCCTCCTTGCAGGCGATTAGCCAGCAGGATGCTTCCGGCGCTGTCCTGCTGCCGGTTGTGTTCATCAATGGCGGCGATTACAGGGGAGCACTCGACCTGGCGACTTTAAAGGCTGTTGTAGAGGTCTATCGCCAGACGGCGCAAGCAGTTGGTGCAGAGCGGCTGGCAGCCTACCCCCCAACGCCCTTCAGCGAACCTCTTGAATTACAGCGGGCGTTGGCCTTCTATCAGGAAATTGAATCCAATATGGCAGGTCGCATTTATGATGCCTGCCCTCCCCAGGTGATCAAACCCGAAAAGCAGTATACCGCCACCATCGTGACGGCCAAAGGTAATATCGTTATTCGGCTGAATCCTGAACAGGCGCCATTCACAGTCAACAATTTTGTCTTTCTGGCGCAGCAGGGTTGGTATGACGGCCTCACATTTCATCGCGTGCTGCCTGGTTTTATTGCACAGACAGGCGACCCAAGCGGATATGGCATGGGCGGCCCCGGCTATGTGTTCAGTGACGAGATCAGCCTTCTGCGTTTTGATCAACCCGGCATGGTGGCCATGGCCAATTCTGGCCTGAACACCAATGGCAGTCAGTTCTTTATCACCGATAAAGCCCTGCCGCAGTTGGATGGCTTGTATGCTATTTTTGGGCAGGTGGTAGATGGCATGGATGTCGTGCGCAAATTGACCGAGCGCGATCCGGGCCTGGGAGGAGAATTACCTGCCGGCGACAGGATCGATACCATCATCATTGAGGAAATTCCGTGAAGCCTTCCAGCAAGATCACCTTCAATACCATTGCACAATTGTTATTAAGTGGCCTGGGATTTTTGAATGCCCTGGTTTTCACCGTTCTGATGGCGGCCTTTGGCCTCCTGACTGCATTCACAGGTGGAATAGAAGGCGGTGGAGAGGCTTACGGCCTGCTTTCTTTAGCCTGGACTGGGGGGGCATTCAGCCTGCTGCTGGTGCCGATGCTGTGCAATGTGGTGCTGGTATTGCTGGGTAAACCGCGCCTTTCCTGGCGGCCTCAGCAGGGCTTCAGACTGGCCACGTTTGGCTTGCTGGCCTGGCCATTTCTATTTTTGCTTGGTTATCTCCTTTCCAGCCAGCCAGCCTGGGAATTGATCATCCTCCCGCCGCTGCAGATCCTGGTGATTGGTATTCCCCTGTGGTGGCTGGTGGAATTGGGAATGCGCTTTCTGAAAGTGGAGCGCGTCTCCCGCGAATGGCCGGTGGTTGGTTTCAGTTTGCTGGTTACACCACTGGTGGTGATCGTGGTGGAGCTTGTTATTGTCCTGGCGGCTCTGGTGGTTTTTATTGTGTGGGCAGCCAGTCAGCCGGCTGTGCTGGCGCAGATACAGCAGCTCAGCCTGCGCTTGATGAATGCACCGGCCGATATGGAAATCCTGCAGCGCATCATGCAGCCCTATTTCCAGCAGCCCGGGGTGATCCTCGCCATTTTGGCGCTGGCCGCCGGGTTGGTGCCTTTACTGGAGGAGATGTTCAAGCCGATGGCAGTCTGGCTGCTCATTTCGCGCAAGATCACCCCGCGTGAAGGCTTTGCCATGGGCATGTTGGCCGGGGCAGTGTTTGGCTTGCTGGAAAGTCTGGGTGCGTTGGCTGCACCTTTGGGAGATGGCTGGTACATCCTGGTGATTGGGCGGCTGGGAACCTGCCTGCTGCATACGGTGACTTCGGCGCTGGTGGGCTGGGGAATTGCTGAAGCCTGGACACAGCGGCGGGTGCTGCGTTTGTTTGGCGCCTATCTGGCTGCGGTGGCTCTGCATGCGGTCTGGAATGCATTTGCCTTGTTGATGGGTATTTTCCCGGCGATGACGCCGGTGCAGGGTACGGACAATTGGTTTTCTGCCCTGGCAGAAGCAGCCCCATTTATACTTGCGTTTCTGGCTGCGGGTATGCTGGTGGTTTTTATTGCCTCCAGCCGGAAGATCGGCGGACAGGAACTGTCAGCCGCCGCACAGGAAATAGGCTTGCAGTGACCCTGCGAGGAAAAGATGTGGTGCGACAGCCTTTGTGGCCGGATGACCATGGTTGAACAGTTGACCGAAAAAATTTGCGATCTGGTACAGGAATGAATCGTATGACTGAAAAGAGTAAGATCAAAATCAAAAATCCGCTGTTAAAGGACATTATTCGCTTTCTGATGCGCATGATCTTCAGGATCAGCATAGAAGGCAGAGAGAATGTTCCTCCACAAGGCGGCATTATTGTTGCCACCAATCATTTGAGCCGCTGGGACATCCCCTTGCTGCTGCTGATTCCTGGCCGCAAAGACCTGACCGCTCTGGTCACCGATAAATACCTGGAATATCCCTTTATTCGCTGGTTTGTTGACGCCGCCGGGGGCATCTGGATCGATCGCACGCGGGCGGATTTCACTGCTTTTCGCAAGGCAATCGAGGCGCTGGAGGCCGGTCAGTCTCTGGGCATTGCCCCCGAAGGTACCCGCAGCGATAAAGACGGTCTGCTGGAAGGCAAACCTGGCACGGTGCTGCTGGCCGTTAAGGCCCAGGTACCAGTGGTGCCGGTTGCCCTGACCGGCACCGAAGTCGTTGCCCGCAACTGGTGGCGGCGGCCGCGTCTCATCATGCGGTTTGGCAAGCCCTTCGTTTTGCCTCCCCTGACTCGTGAAAACCGCGACGCAGGCCTGCAAACCAGCACAGATGAGATGATGTGCCGCATTGCCGCCTTGCTGCCTGAAGAATACCGGGGTTTTTACCGTCATCATCCGCGTTTGAAAGAGCTTTTGGAAAACACTGATTAACCAGAATTTTCGGAAGAAAAAAATACCGGCGCTGCTCCAGGCAGGCCGGTTCTGCATTTCTGAAGAAGGCATGGCATTCAGTCAATTTGCTTCATGCCTGTTTGTCGGTTTTTTCCATGTTAAGCAATGCGCCGAGTGCCTTGTAGCCGCGCCACAGGCCAAACAGCACATAGGCATGGAACGCGGCACTGATGAAATCCTGAAACATTAACAGGATCAGGCCGTCCAGCAGATAGAACGCCATGCCGATCACATAAATCCACTTGATCTTTTTATGCGCCAACAGGCCAAACAGGGCAAACAATCCAGAGATGAGCAAGATCAGCACCATTGACAGGATATGCACCGTATTTGCATTGGGATAGAGTGCATTGTCAACGATCGATATGTCTATCGCATCAATCACCTGGGTCAACCCCAGGCCAAAAATGAAATTCAGGTTACCCCCCAGGCGAAAGATGATCGAATTGATCACCGACAGGGCCGCGATCCAGAAAAACCAGCTTGCCCCGGCTTTGAATTGTGCTTCGACACGCAGCATGATCATCTCAAGAGGGTCATGCTGTGGCTGTTGCACCTGACGATTGGTCGGTACGGGGGCGGGTGCGTTTTCAATCAGGTCGCCCTGAACCGCAGCCACCAAACCATCCATTTCACTCTGGCAGGCTTGTTTAGAAGAAGGCGAGGAGGTTTCGCCCAAGAACAACCAGTTGACCAGCAGCCGGGTTCCTTCTTCCTGGGCGAAAAGGGCCACGCGGGCAGTCACCGGTGAAAAGTCTTGTTCACTGCTCGTTTCTGCTGCCAGGGTGCGTTCCAGGGTCAGGATGTTAGGATCCAGGCTGGTTAACTGATAGCCATTTTTTTCAAAAAAATTCAGCACCTGGATGCGTGCCATGCCCATCGATTGGGTTGTGATGATCGTTTGTTGGATTTGCATCTGGTCTCCCTGACTTATGGTGTGGTTGATCGACATTGCAGCACTGGTTCAAGGGCAGCCAAAGCGGATGCCCGCGCCGGGCTGTCGTCTGTGGCGGCCTGAATGCGTTCCCAGGTGGCGCACAGGGCTGGTTCCATTTCGGCAGTGAGCTGCGCCGCGGCCAGAGTGTGCTCCTGGGCGGCATCCCACTGGCCCAGGCGGGCATACGCCTCAATGAAGGGTATCCATTCAGTGCCATTTTGTGGGCCAAAGCCGCTGGCTTCGGCCTCGGCGGCCAGATCGAGAACGGTTTGCCAATCTTCAAACTGGCGGGCCAGGTCGGCTTTTTCAAAATAGTAGCACCATTCCAGCGGCTGGCGGCCAAAGATCTCCGCTGGCAGCACGGCATCATTTTCTCCCGGAGGCAGGATACGGTCCATGTGCTGCGGGCCGCTTAAAGCCCACAAGTCATCATCAAATTCCGACATGCGCGGCGCCAGACGGTAGATGGGGTCCATCACCCGCAGGCAGCCGCGGGCATGGTTGAAGGTTACCGGCAGGGCTTGCGAGGTGTTGCTTGCAAACACCAGGTTGCGGTCAGAGTACAGGATGGGCACATTCTCCTGCATGCTGGGCAAGGTGTTGCTGCCGATGTAGCGTGATGCGCTGATCCACCAGATGGGCAGGTCTTCGGGGGAGAAATCACGGGAATAGATGGTGTTGATGGCATAACCCGGAGAATAAAAGCCCACATAGCTGAAAGAAAGTTCCGGGGCCAGGATGGCAGTGCCGGTTTCCAGACCTGGAATGCGCCAGACGAGCTGACGGTAATAGGTTTGCTGAATCTGCCAGTGACGGCGGTATTGGTCGATGGAACGGAAATGGGCGGCAATGGCTGCCCCTGCCAGAATGGAGAATACCACATACTTGCGGTTGTTCTTCTGCATCGCCCATTCAATGAAACATACCACCAGGATGACCACACCAAACATCAGCGGCAGAGAAAACCGGTCGGCCCAGGCATTGAAGGTGGTCATGCGGTCTGTGGTCCAGATGGGCAGACCGCTGAACAGAACGGCACTCAACCCCAACACAGCGCCCTGCACAAGGAAGGGTTTTTCCTGCTCATCAACGGCGGCTTCGCGGGGGGTGTTCAGCCAGGCGTATCCGCCCATTGCAGCGGCTGCAAGCAGCCCGATCAACCAGGAAAACAGATAGGTGCTGCTGCCCAGGCTGATGCTCTCCGGTTGGATGGGATGCAGCCAGGCGAACAGTCCCACATTGATACTGTCCTGAAGGGCGATTTGCAGCAGATTGCGCAGTTCGGTGAAAGGCTGGCTCCTCATGCGCATCAGCAGCAGGGGCGGGTTGGCTTCCAGGTGGGGAAAGAGCTGGTTGACAAAAATGAAGCGGGTCAGGCCAAAGACGGCCAGGGGTAGCAGGTAGGGCGCCCAATGGCGCAGCACTTTGCCGGCCGTGCTGGCAAGCTTCTCCCCTTTCCGGTGCAGCAGGAACCACAGCATCACTGGCCGCACCAGTTCCAGACCGAAGAAATATTCCATGGTCATGAGTTGCACCAGCGAGAATACCACCCCGGCTGCGGTGTTGCGCCAGTAGTTCTGCGGCTGTTGGATGGCCCACACCATCAAGCCCAGCGAGAAAGTGAACAGGGCATAACTGATGAAGTGTTGACTGTAGGCTACTGAAACCGGCTGCTGGCTGAAGCCGGGGTAAACCGCCATCAATAACCCCATCCAATGGATGTGGGTGATGCGGGTGGGCCACAAACCGCGCAGCGCCCAGCAAAAGCCCAGTACGCTCAGCCAGCGCAGCACCAGGGTCAGCAGATGCCACAGGATGGGGCGCATCCCCAGCAGCGGCACGGTGAGCAGGTAGGTCCACACGGACAGCGGCCTATCAAACGCAAAGTGATCCCAGTAAGCAGCGGCGCTGTTCAGACGGGACAGGAAAACCACCTGCCAGTCATCCCAGAAGAAACCCAGCCTGAAGACCTGCAAATCATAGGTAATGAACATCACCAGCAGCAGAAAAACAGGATAAAACCACTGTCGTTGCACAATGCGTTGCAGGGAGGATGATCTCATCCAGACCTTGTTATCAGGGTTGGGTTGTTCCATCTGGTTGGCGCAAGAGCTATTGGGTACGTTGCTGGTCATTGGATGAAAAATCTCCACCGTAAAGCACAAATTCGTCTGCAAGGGATTACTTTCAATATTTGACTTTCCTGTCCATAAACTCTAAAATAGAATCATACCATAGCAAACAAGAGCAAAGGAAAGGAGGTGAACAGTGCGCACTGGCTTCTGGTGGATTCTTTTGGCAATCGCGGTGTACGGTGTGATCCATTCCTGGCTGGCTTCCATTCGCACGAAGGAACTGGCCAGAAAATGGCTTGGAGAACAAATCTTCCGGGCATATCGCTTGATCTATGTTTTGATTGCAAGCCTCGGGGCGTTGGGCCTGATCTATCTGGTGCTGGAATTGCCGGATGCAAGGATCTATGTGGTCCCTTTGCCGTTGATCGTGCTGACCATCACGGTGCAGGTGCTGGCTTTGGCGGGCGGCCTGGCAAGTTTGAGACAAACCGGCATATGGGAATTGCTGGGCATCCGGCGGCTGTTGCATCCTGAACAGGAGCAGCCGCCGGTTCTTGTTATTAGCGGCATGTATCACTGGGTGCGTCATCCATTATATGTGTGTGCTTTATTGTTTGTGTGGCTGATGCCGGCCATGACCTGGAACATTCTGGCGTTCAATCTCGGCATCACCCTTTACATCACGGTGGCTGTTGTTTTGGAAGAGAAGAAACTGCTGCTGGAATTTGGCGAGGCGTATGCTGAATATCAGAAGCAGGTGCCGATGTTGATACCGGGTCTCTGGTTGAAGAAAAGCAAGTTGTAAGTTTCTAAACAGGGGTAAAGCATGCCGCTGCTTTGGCTGTCGGTGGTATTCATGCTGGGCATCGTTGCGGGCAGCACCTTCAGCTTAAGTTGGCTGGTGTGGCTGGTATTGTTGTTGCTGGCTGCCGGGCTGGGCCTGCTTGAATTGCGAAAACCATGGGCAGGCTGGCGGCAGATCAGCCCGGTTCCGGCTGCTTTTCTTTTGGCAGCCCTGGCGGCCGGGGGGATGCGCTTTCAGCTTGGCATCCCGGTCTGGACGGCGGCTGACCTGGCTTACTACAACGATGGGGAAACGGCCCAGGTGCGGGGCTGGATATCGGCGCCGCCGGATTCCCGCGACCGTATTGACTTGCTGCAGATCTCTGCCAAGGAGATCACGCTTAAAACAGGGGATTCGTTTCAGCCCGATCCCGTCAAAATTGATGGCAAATCGGTTGTCATGGTGCGCACTGGCGGCAGTTGGCGGTATGGCGATGAAGTGCTGTTGACCGGGCAGCCGGTCACCCCGGCCGAGAACGAGGACTTTTCCTACCGGGATTATCTGGCTCGCCAGGGGGTATACACCTCTTTTGCGTACCCGCAGATCAAAAGAGTGGGTCGAGAGCAACGATGGCTGCCATTGAAGCTCGTTTTTGGGCTGCGTGACCGGGCCTACGCCTTCATCAATCGTTCCCTGCCGCAGCCGGAAGCCTCGCTTTTGGCTGGCATTTTGCTGGGCATCGAGACGGATATCCCCGCCAATGCGGAGGATGCCTTTCAGGAGACCGGCACCACCCACATTATCGCCATCTCCGGCTTCAATATTGCCATTCTGGCCGGATTGTTTGTCAGTTTGGCTTCCCGTTTTTTTTCTCCGCGCTGGGCGCCCTGGGTGGCGCTGGCCGGGATCAGTTTCTATACCGTGCTGGTGGGCGCACAGCCGCCAGTGGTGCGGGCGGCCGTCATGGGCGGCATGGGCCTGTTGGGACGCATGCTCGGCCGGCGTCAATCTGGGGCCAACTCGCTGGCCTTCACTGCCGCTGTGATGTGCCTGTTCAACCCGCAGATGCCCTGGGATGCAGGATTTCAGCTCTCGTTTGCCGCCACTCTGGGCCTGGTGCTGTATGCCGATCCTTTGCAAACGGTTTGTGAACGCCTGGCCGCCCGCTGGTTTTCGGAAGAAACCGCCCGCCGGCTGGCTGCACCGGTCAGTGAATATTTCCTGTTCACTCTGGCTGCCCAGGTGACCACTCTGCCGATCATTGCTTATCATTTCCATCGGGTTTCGCTAAGCGCCCTGCTGGCCAATCCCCTGATCCTGCCGCCGCAGCCGCTGGTGATGATCTGTGGCGGGCTGGCCGTGTTGCTGGGTCTGGTGTTCCCGGGGTTGGGTCGCCTGGCAGTTGGTTTAACCTGGCCGCTGCTGGCTTATACCATCCGCATGGTGGAGCTGCTGGCCCGGCTGCCGCAGGGTTCACTGGGTCTGGGGCAGGTGTCTCTGTGGGGCGTGGTGGGCTTCTATTTGCTCCTGCTGGGTTTTACTCTGGGCTGGATGAAGCTTCCGCAACCCAAACAGCTGCGCCTGCGCTGGACGGCGGCCTCTCTGGCGCTGCTGCTGGCGGCTGGTGTGCTCTGGCAGCCTGTGTTGACCGCTCCGGACGGGCGGCTGCATGTGGTTGTGCTGGCCGTGGACGAAGGTCCGGCAATTTTACTGCAAGCTCCGCAGGGCGGCAGTTTGCTGCTCAACGGCGGTGCCCGCGCCAGCCAGCTCAGCGATGCCCTGGGACGAAGACTGCCAATCACGCACCGCAGTCTGGATGTGCTGCTGCTCACCCCTGGCTCGGCTGCTTCTTTGGAGGGGCTGCCCGAGACTTTGCAGCGTTTTCCGGTGCAGCAGGTTTTTATCAGCGGCGATCTTTCGCAATGGCAGGTTGGGCGGCGTTTGGTACGCCAGTTTACCAGAAACAGCCTGCCAGTGCATGACCTGGCCTCGGGTGAACAGATTGTGCTGGACGGGGAGACATTCATTCACATTCTGGCGGTAACCTCCAGAGGCACAGCTTTGTTGATCGAGCAGGGTGATTTTCGCATGCTCATCCCGGGCGGGGTGTCTTTGCGCACCCTGCAGTGGCAAGGTGCAGACCGTATTTCGCCGGTGGGGGCGATCCTGCTTTCGGCGGCCGATCTGGAAATCCAGTCTGCCGAGGAATGGCAGCAGTTGCAGCCGGATGTGGTCATCCTGAGTGCGCCGCTGATCGGGATACCGCATGAGCCAGACTGGCTCGATCTGAAAGCGCATTCCTGGCTGGAGTTGACCTCAGACGGCAGCCAGCTTTGGGTGCAAGCGGGCAAATGATGCCAGGCAAGCGGTATCCCTTTATCTACAATTTGGTTTGCAAACAAAAAATACCTCCAGCGAGGCATTTTTTTGAGGTTAGATAGGATTTTGATCCGGTACTAGAAAGGCAAATCTGGTTCGGTTTTTCCTTCTTTTTCGGGAAGGATGTTCTTGACCCGTTCCCACACCCGCTGCCAGGTGGGGCTGGGACTTTCGGGCGTTGTGGTGCGATGCTTTTCTTTGCTGACATGGAATGCCAATTCTTCCAGAATATCGGTGACCCTGGTGTTGGGGGTATTGTGGATGACTGCCTGGCCGATATTGATGGCCCGCGTGAAAGGTCCGGGAGAATAAGGCACAACCGTATCAAATTCGACCTTTAATGCTTTTTCGATCTTCTTTTGGTCCAGAACAGAGACATCAATGGTCTGGTTCAAAACCATCTTGACCTTGCTGGGCGGATAACCAAGCCGTTTATACACCCCCAGGGCGGCATCTGCCGCCCGGATGGAGGCCATCTCGGGGGCCATGGGCACCACGATCAAATCAGCCTGGTCCAGCAGGAACAGGGTCACTTCCCCGAAATCATGCGGCAGGTCAAGCAGGACGTACTCATAGTATGGTCGTACCAGCTTGATGGCGCTGTCCACCAGTTCACCGGTAACAGTCTCGGCCGATATGGGGGTGGAGGGACCGGCGATGAAATGAATGCCGGAATTGTGCATGCTGACGATCGAACGCAGGGCGTCGTAATCGAGTTCTTCGGTGGTCAGTTCAGAGATGTCGGCCCAGGTGCGTTTGAGCGAGGCATTCAGCATCAAGGCGATCTGCCCGGCTGTGAGCACCCCGTCCACCAGCAAAGTGGGCAGCTTCCACAATTCGTTCAGCGCCATGGCAGTGTTGACTGCCAGGCTGGAGCAGCCCACCCCGCCCCGCAGGCTGTGGAAGGCGATGGTCTGTGCTTTTTCCTTCTCGTCCTTCTTAAGGTCTTTGGCGCCTTTGATCTCTTCGATGCGCCGCACCCAGACCGAAACCCGGGCCACCAGTTCGCCAGGGTCAAAGGGCTTGGTCATGAAATCGTCTGCGCCGGCTTCAAAGGCGTTCAATTTTTCGCTCATCTCTGTCTGGCAGGTGAGCATGATGATTGGCGTATGGGCAAAGCGCGATTCCCGGCGCAGACGTTTGACCACTTCGTAGCCATTAATGTCTGGCATCAACACGTCCGAGATGATCAGGTCCGGGTTGAGCGCTGTGGCAGTAGCCAGCCCCAGACTGCCATTGTTGGCAAAGGTGAGTTTATAGCCCGCTGGTTCAAGGGCATGGGCGATCATTTTGTGATAGATGGGTTCGTCATCTATGGCGAGAATGTGAATGGGCATAATTCTTACCTTTTTGTAGAAAAACGACTTCAACCGCTTAATTGTTCATGAAAAATTTATTTTTTTCTGTCCAGCGACCGGTGATATTGTTTCAATTCATTGATTGCATCTTCGACTTGCCGGATGCTTTTTTCAATGCCGGGGTTATGATTGGCATTGGCGGCCTCAAACAATTTGTCACAGGCAATCGCCAGCCGGGTGGCGCTGAAATTCTTGGCCACACCTTTGAGATTGTGGGCGCGTACAGCCAGGGTTTTGTGACTCTGGTCATAGGCCGAATCCTTGAGTTCTTCGATCTTCTCGTCTGCCGATTCCAGAAAGACACCCAACAGATCGGTAAAGAAGTCCATGTCGTGACTGAAGCGCGGCAGGGCATTGTTCAGCTCGATCGGTGTTTCCATGACCGGAGTTTCCGGTTCAACAGGAATCTCTGCCTCTTCGGACAAAACGGGCTCGCCTTCGCGAACGTCGCCGCGCGCCAGCTTGTCAATCATTTTGATGGTGGCTTCCGGTTCCAGCGGTTTGGGCAAATAGCCATCCATGCCGGAAGCCAGGCAGCGTTCTTCGTCACCGGCCATGGCGTGGGCGGTCAGGGCGATGATCGGGATGCTCTGGTTGGGGCCAGGGGTCAGGCGGATCTTGCGGGTGGCTTCAAAGCCATCCATTTCCGGCATCTGCACGTCCATCAGCACCAGGTCGAAATGCTCATCCTCCAGCCGCTCCACCACTTGCAGACCGTTTTCAACTGCCTCAATCTGGTAACCTTGCTTGGTAAGCAGGGAAACCACCAGTTGGCGGTTGATGTCATTGTCTTCGGCCACCAGAATGCGAATGCGCCGCCGCTGCAATTCCGATAACAGACTGGTACCGGATGGCAGCCGGGCGGTAAGCGGTTTCCAGGTGTCTTTCAGGTCAAAGATGGAAAGGATCGAATCATAGAGCATTTTTTGGGTGATCGGTTTGAGGATGTAACTGTCCACGCCGAATTCCCGCAGCCGGCCGGTACCGATGCGCTGGGCCAGCGAGGTCATTAACACCGTGCGCATATCGCTCATTTCGAGCTCATCCTGCACGGCTTGCAGCACGGTGCGGCTTTCCAGTCCCGGCATTTGCATGTCCAGTATCATTAACCGGAAAGGCTTGCCAGCCGCTGAGGCTTTTTTGATCGTATCAATGGCGCTGGCACTGTTGGGCATGGCAGCTACCTGGGCACCAAAGGTTTCCAGCATGCGTGAAATGAAATGACGGTTGGCGGCGCTGTCATCCACCACCAGGGTGCGGATGCCTTGCAGTTTCTGCGGAAAGCGCTCCGGCTCGCTCATGGCTTTGGGTTGTTTTTCAAAGACTGCCGTGAAGTAGAAAGTGCTTCCCTGATTCATTTGGCTTTGAATGGTAATCTCTCCGCCCATCATCTCCACCAATTGCCGGGAAATGGAGAGACCCAGTCCAGTGCCGCCATATTCACGGGTGGTGGAACCATTGGCCTGAATAAAACGTTCAAAGATGGCGTCTTGCCGTTCCTGCGAAATGCCAATGCCGGTATCCTTGACGGCAAAGCGTATGGTAATCTGATCACTGGTTTCATTTTTCAATTCCGCCAGGATCGAGACCTCGCCGACCTTGGTGAATTTGATGGCGTTTTCCACCAGGTTGAAGAGCACCTGG
>JAGVAB010000134.1 GCA_020060485.1 Anaerolineales bacterium | reverse complement strand
TCCATTGTGAGCCTCCTGTTTGATTTTGGTGTTGGAACCGCTATCTTAACAGGTTGGCTCTCTTTTTGCTATCCCTCTAACAACTTTTTAGTACACCCTCTTGATGGATTGCCTGACCCCTTAATCAGACTGTGTTAGAATCTTTTCCATGACATTGCCGACTCTTTTGCTGGCTTCTGCATCGCCGCGCCGCCGTGAATTACTGGCCTGGCTGGGCTGGGATTTTGCCGTAAAGGCAGTGGATATTGATGAAACTCCGCAGGACGGCGAAGACCCGCAGGATTACGTTCGCCGCCTGGCAGCCGGCAAGGCGCGTGCTGCCGCGGCCCATGCTGTCAATGGTACCATCATTCTGGCTGCGGATACCACAGTGGTTGACCGGCAACAGATCCTGGGCAAACCGGCAAACGATAATGAGGCGCTGGATATGCTGCGCCGTTTGCGCAACCGCGGCCATCAGGTTTGCTCGGCCTTCACCCTCGTCTCACCAGAAGCAGGGATCACAGTTTCAGATATGTGTGTTTCCCGGGTTCCGATGCGAAACTACACTGATGATGAGCTGGCCGCTTATGTGCAAAGCGGAGACCCGTTCGACAAAGCCGGCGGGTACGGTATTCAAAACGCAGAATTTCACCCGGTAGAGGGCTTCAGCGGTTGTTTTGCCAATGTGATGGGATTGCCGCTTTGCCATCTGGCGCGCGGCCTGCGCCAGTTCGGGCTGCACAGCCAGGCGGATATTGCCGCCGCCTGCCGCAAAAATCTGGGCTATGACTGCCCAATTTCTCAAGCTGTTTTGCAAGGCCAGGCGCTTGGTTAACAGGCGCATTGGTTGGAGGTATGGAAGGATGAAATTTCGTTACGGGTTCTTATTGCTGGTTCTTTTGCTGTCTGCCTGCAAACCGGCATCACAGCCTGTGATTCCCACTGAGACTGCGCTGATCGGGGAATTGCCTGATCCGCAGCTTTCGGTCACACGCGCCCCTGATCCGGTTTCCACTGCCAGCGCGTTTCTGGAAAGCTGGAAACTGGAAGATTATGCCGTCATGTATCAACTGCTGGCCCCGGCCAGCCGGGATGCCATTACCCAGGAAAAATTCACCGCACGCATCAAGGATGCGGCGGTGTCCATGACGTTGAATTCTCTGGATTATGAGATCCTGTCTTCCCTGACCAATCCGCGCAATGCCCAGGTGGCGTACCGGATCACCTACAACACCAACCTGCTGGACAAGATCCAGCGCGACATCATGATGAACCTTTCCCTGGAAAGCGGGCGTTGGGGTGTGCTTTGGGAAGATGCCTTGATCCTGCCGGAGTTGAGCGGGGGCAACACTCTGGCCCTGGATGTGAAGGTGCCCACCCGCGGCAATATCTATGACCGGGACGGCAATGTGATGGTGGCCCAGGCCGATGCCGTGGCGTTGGGCATCTGGCCCGGGCAGATCGTCAGCACCCAGGAAAGCCGGCTGCTGGTGGAGCTTTCCCGCCTGACCGGCAAAACCCCCGATTCGATCGCAGCCCTCTACAAGAGTGCCGGCGCCGACTGGTATGTGGCGGTGGGTGAAGCTTCCGCTCAGGAAGTGCAGGAGCGGTACAATATCCTGTCCGGTTTGGGCGGCCTGGTGATGAACAATTACACCGCCCGCTACTATTTCAAAGGCGGCATTGCCCCGCATGTTACCGGTTATGTGCTGTCCATCTCGCCGGATGAACTGGAAGATTACAAGCGCCGCGGTTACCTGGGCGACGAGAAAGTTGGCGCGGCTGGCATCGAGAAATGGGGCGAGGCTGATCTGGCAGGCGGCCGGGGGGCGTCGCTGTATGTGGTTGATCCGCAAGGCCAGATCGTTACCCGCATTTCACAGGTGGCGGTGCGCCCGGCAAATTCCATCTACACCACCCTGGAAACCGACCTGCAGATCGAAGCCCAAAAAGCCATTGAAGGCTTCCGCGGGGCCGTTGTTGTGCTGGAGCGGGATACCGGCCGGGTGCTGGCGATGGCCTCTTCGCCCAATTTTGATCCCAATTTGTTTGAACCCAGGAACGAGAACAGCAACTGGCTGTTGAATGACATTTTCCTTTCCACCGCACAGCCGCTGCTCAATCGCGCCGCACAAACCGGTTATCCGTTGGGCTCCCTGTTCAAGGTGATCACCCTGGCTGCCGCCCTGGAAAGCGGGCTTTACACGCCAAACACGATCTATGAATGCGGTTATGAATTCACCGAGCTGCCCGGCTTCACCCTGTATGACTGGACCTATGAAAAGGAAGTTGCGCCCAGCGGCACCTTGACCCTGCCGGAAGGTTTGATGCGTTCCTGCAACCCGTATTTCTATCATATCGGTCTGGACCTTTACCGCCAGAATCAGCCAACCACAGTTTCAGACATGGCGCGGGCGTTCGGTCTGGACGCGGCCACCGGCATTGCGGCGGTGGCCGAAGCCACAGGCAGCATCAGCAACCCTGCCACGGAAGGCGACGCGGTGCAGATGGCGATCGGCCAGGGCACCATGCTGGTCACACCGCTGCAGGCTGCCAACTTTGTGGCTGCCCTGGGCAACGGCGGCACGCTGCATCGTCCGCAGGTCATCGAGAAAATTGTCCAACCGGATGGCACCGAGAAGATGAGCTTTACTCCTGAAGTGATCGGCGAATTGCCCATTTCTGCAGAGAACAAGCAGGTCTTGCGGGATGCCATGCGCACGGTTGTGGCCAACCCGCGCGGCACAGCTTACCTGCGCTTCCTCGGCCTGGATATTCCCGTGTATGGCAAGACCGGCACGTCCACCACTTCTGGCGGGCAAAGGCCGCATGCCTGGTTTGGCGGTTACACCGATGCCCGCATTGCCGACCGGCCGGATATCGCGGTGGTTGTGCTGGCCGAGAACATCGGTGAAGGTTCGGATATCGGTGCGCCCATCTTCCGCCGGGTGGTGGAAACCTATTTCTATGGCAAACCGCTCAGCCTCTACCCGTGGGAATCTAACTTCTATGTAACCAGCACTCCCAGCCCGACAGCCACGCCCAAACCGGACGGGAACTGATGAGCAAGCTGCTGCGGCAGGGCCTGGTGATCCGTATGCAGTCTGGATTCTTCACTGTTCAGACAGATGACGGGCCGGTGGTTTGCCGCCTGCGCGGTCGTTTGAAAAAAGGCCGCGCCAGCGGAGACATTGCCGCCGTGGGTGACCAGGTGGAGATCATGCCGCAGCCTGACGGCACCGGCATGGTGGAGCGGGTTTTACCGCGGCACGCCGAGCTTGTGCGCACTGCGCCCACACCACGCGGCGTTTACCGCCAGGTGCTGGTAGCCAATCCTGACCAGATCGTGCTGGTATTCGCCTGCGCCGAGCCCGACCCGCACCTGCGCATGCTCGACCGTTTTCTGGTGATCTGTGAACGGCAGAAACTGCCAGCCCTGATCGTGATCAATAAAGTGGACCTGGTTGACATACGGGATGCGCGTCTGGTCTTTTCCATGTATACTGACATTGGGTATCCTGTTTTGTATACCTCTGCGCAGACCGGGCAGGGCATTGCCGAGCTGCACCAGCGTTTGCAGGGCAAGCTTTCTGGCCTGCTTGGCCCTTCCGGGGTGGGCAAGACCAGCCTGCTGAACGCCATTCAGCCGCATCTGGGGCTGGAAGTGCGTGAGGTCAGCCAGTTGACGGCCAAAGGCCGCCATACAACCGTGGTGCGCCAGATGTTCCCCCTGGAAGAGGGCGGCTATGTGGCCGACTTGCCAGGGCTGCGCACGCTGGCGTTGTGGGATATTGAACCGGAAGAGCTGGATGGCTATTTTCCAGAGTTGCGCCCACTGGTAGCCGATTGCCAGTTCAACGATTGCCGGCACAAGGATGAGCCGGGCTGCGCTGTCCAGCAGGCAGTCGCTGATGGGCGCGTGTATCCTGAACGGTATGAGTCCTACCTGCGCCTGCGTTTTGCAAAGGATCTTGACGAATTACTTTCTGATGAGACCAGCGAAGAAGAATACATGGATGGAGAAGCATATGACGGATGAAAGGCTGACCTGGCAAAAATTCACATTGCAATTACGTAACCCGTTTCGTCTCTCTTATGGGGTCAGCGAGACGCGCCAGGCTTACTGGCTGCGCCTGGCAGAGGATGCAGGCTGGGGCGAGGGCACCATTCCGCCTTATTACGGGGTCAAGGATGAGGATATGACCGCCTATTGGGCGCACAAGGCGCAATCCACGCAGCCCTTCCCGGATGATCCGGCAGAGATCCCGGCCTGGGTGGGCACAGATGGTCCGGCCCCGGCGCGCTGCGCCCTGGAATTGGCGCTCTATGACCGCATCGCCCGCCAGCAAGGCCTGCCGCTGTATGCCTTGCTGGGCCTGCCCAAACCGGAGCCGATCGCCACTTCCTTCACCATTGCCATTGACACGCCTGAAGCCATGGCCGAGATAGCCCTGAAAATCGCCCAATACCCGATCATCAAGGTCAAGCTGGGCAGTGACGATGATGAAGCCCGGCTGGCGGCCATCCGCCAGGCCCGGCCGGATGCCCTGCTGCGCGTGGATGCCAACGCCGGCTGGACTCTGGCAGAATCCCTGCGCCATGTGGAAGCCCTGGCACAATATGACCTGGAGATGATCGAGCAGCCCACAGCCCGGCATGAGATCGAAGCCATGGGCGAGATCCAGCGCCACACCGATCTGCCGATCGTGGCCGACGAATCAGTGCAGACCATGGAAGATATTGAACGCCTCGGCGCTGCCGGGGTGAAAGGCATCAATCTCAAGCTGATGAAGGTTGGCGGCCTGACCAATGGTTTAAAGCTCTTGAAACGCGCCAACGAATTGGGTATGCGCATCATGCTGGGACAAATGGTGGAAACCTCACTGGGCACCACCGCCATGGGACATTTGACCGGCTTGGCTGAATGGGTTGACCTGGATGGGCCGCTGCTGATCTCCAACGACCCGTTTGAAGGCATCCGCTATGACCAGCATGCCGTGCTGCACATGCCGGATGGAGCAGGCATCGGCGCCCGTTTGCGGGCATAGATCAAAAAAAGAGTTAAGTGGGAGGATGGCATGATTGAAGCGATTCAGGCGACCCTGCAACAGATCGCCGCACAATTCAGTGATACGCGTGAACAATTGATGGAAGTCGGGATACAGGAATTGCAGGGCGATACCCTTGTCCTGCAGGGGCGGGTTCTGGATGGTGACACCCTGGCGGCGCTGCGAGCGGCGCTTGGGGCGGCGCACCCCGGCCTGAGCGTGCAGGATGAGGCGGTGCGCGTGCTGCGCCGGCCAGATGCGGAAGTGCTGACGGTCAACACCAACCTGACCGGCTTCTTTGCCGAACCTTCCTTTCTGGCAGAATATCTCAGCGAGCAGATGTGGGGCTGGCGGCTGGAAGTTCTGGAAGAAAAGGATCGATGGGCCTTTGTGCGCCAGCAGGACGGTTATTTGGGCTGGGTGTACCGGCCTTATATGCGCCCGGAAGCAGCCCTGCCGCCCACCCACATTGCCATGACGCCGGTAGTGCAACTGCGGGACAAGCCGCAGGCAGACGCCCAGCCGCTGGGCCGTCTGCTGGGCGGTACCAGCCTGGCAGTGACTGAGGTTTCGGGGGAGTGGGCGCAAGTGGATGCCTATAAACCGGGCTGGGTGCCGCTGGACGGGCTGCGGGCATTTTCAACCATGCCTCCCACCGTTGAAGATCGCCGTGCCGCCATACTGAAAGATGTCGTGCCGATGATCGGCGTACCCTATCAATGGGGCGGCTGTTCGGCCAACGGCATTGACTGTTCCGGCCTGGCGCAACTGCTGCACCGCTGGGTGGGGATCACCATCCGCCGGGACGCGTGCATGCAGTTCGATGACGGCGACCCGATTGAAGCGCCATTCGAGCCTGGCGATCTGCTTTTCTTTGGGGATGAAGACCTGCCGCTGGCCGAACGCTCGATCACCCATGTGGGGATCAGCGTGGGCGGCTGGAAGATCATTCATTCTTCGCGCAGCCGCAACGGCGTGTACTATGATGACGTGCAGGCCATCCCGCACTTGGGGGACGGTTTCATGTGCGCCTGCACCTATCTGACGCGCTGAAGTCCGCGGCAGCCAGAAAGCATTCTCTCTAAGACCAGCCTCCCGCATGATCAAAACCTGCGGGAGGCTGGTCTTTCAAACCGCACACCTCGACAAGCTCGGTGTGCAGTTTGATTTTTTTACAAACGGTTAATATCTTAAAATTCCTTAAGACACACTTTCGCCGAGCAGCATCAGCCGGCCAAGCTGGCCGAAGATGGGCAACAGGCGGGATTCTTCCTCATAGCCCTGGGTGAGCAGGAAGATGTCACAATGTTCGCTGTAGCCCCAGTCATGCACCACGCCCGGAATGAAACCGGATTTGTGGTAAAAGTCGATTGAGTCAAAGGGCAGGTCGCGCATCAGTTTGCTTTGATCCTGGTTCACGACCAGCAGCGGTTCCACCCAGGCGCGCTCGGCGGGGGTGAGCTGGCGGATCAGGTCATAAAAGCGGATGCAATCCCCGGCGCTGATCCAGTTATCCTTGCCCTGGGCGCGGGCGGCAAAATCCATCAGCTTTCTTTCCACGGCAGTGCCTTGCAAACCGAGGCTGTGCTGAAAGGTGTGCTGCATTCGTTCCAGGCCGACGTGCTCCAGCACCAGATTGGTGCACAGATTATCAGAGAGGGAGATCATCATCAACAGCACATCATGCCAGGGCATCTGACGCTGATGAAGCATCCATGAAAAGCCAGCGCCATGCACTTCCGGCTCGCTATCCAGGTTGCACAATTCTTCCTTGTTCACCTCGCCGCTGCGTTCCAGGAAAACCCAGGCCAGCAATATCGGCACTTTGATGACAGACGCAGAGGAAAAACGCTCTGCGTTGGCCCGCAGCAGCGGGCTGCCCTGGCGCGGCTTGTAGTAGAACGCAAATTGCCCGCCGAGGGTTTCCAGTTCATGCAATACGGGTTCAATGTCCATGGCTACATTATATCAAAGCAGCCCGTAGAGGAACAACTTTGAGCCTCTGAAATCAACCGTGAAACGCAGGTTGTTTTCAAAGCCCTGAATCCTGGATTTCTGGAAGGTGTTGCGGGAATTGCCGCGGGCAATTTGCCCGGAAAGCTTGCACAAAAGCCGAAAATTCTTTACCATGAAGATATACCTGATGAACACAGCAAGACTCTGTCTTGAGAAAGGAGAAGCTCATGCACTACCGAAGAATGGGCCGCACTGGATTGAAAGTCAGCGAGATCTCCCTGGGGGCCTGGATCACCTTTGGTGACCAGATCGAGCGCGCTACCGCCATTGACCTGGTGCACGCCGCTTACGATCAGGGGATCAATTTCTTTGATAACGCGGATGTGTATGCCGCCGGCCAGGCCGAAATTGTGATGGGCGAAGCCATTCGCAACCTGCCGCGGGAAACGCTGGTCATTTCTTCCAAGGTCTTTTGGCCAACCATGCCCGGCCCCAACGGGCGCGGCCTATCCCGCAAGCATATCATCGAATCGATCCATGCCTCACTGCGCCGTTTGGGCACGGATTATGTGGATCTGTATTACTGTCACCGCTACGACCCGGACACCCCCATTCAGGAGGTGGTCTGGACGATGAACCTGCTGATCCAGCAGGGCAAGGTGCTTTACTGGGGCACGTCCGAATGGGAAGCCGCCCACATCGCCCAGGCGATCGGGGTGGCCAACCAGTTGAACCTCATCCCGCCAGTGGTGGAGCAGCCGCAGTACAACATGTTCCGCCGCAAACGGGTGGAGGTGGAGTTGGAACCCCTGACCCGCGAATACACCCTGGGCCTGACCACCTGGAGCCCGCTGGCATCCGGCATTTTGACTGGCAAATATAACGAAAGCATTCCCGAAGGCAGCCGCGCCAGCCGGGAAGATATGGCCTGGTTGGTTGACCAGTTGAGCCAGAAGCGAATGGCCGCTGTGCGCCAGCTCACCAGCCTGGCGCAGAGCCTGCAAATTACGACTGCCCAACTGGCCATCGCCTGGCTGCTGCGCCGCAAGGAGATCTCCAGCGTGATCACCGGCGCGACCCGCATGGAACAACTGGACGAAAACCTGGGCGCACCGGAAGCCCTGGAAAAAATGGACGATACGGTCATGGAAGAGATCGAGCAGATTTTGGAGAATTTCCCGGAGTAGTAAAAACTTAAATCTCTCAACGAAGATTGTTAATATAACCTCCCCCAAGTTCGGTTGAATTTGGGGGAGGTTGCGTAGATTAAGCCCGAAAATACCGCATGCACGAAGCGCAGTCCCACACGTCAGGTGCACATTTTTGTCAGGTTTCGTGCTAATGCACAAGACTCATTGGCTGTATGAGACTTTGCTCGGGTAGAAGTTGACAAAATGATTGCACGAACTTTCCGTCCCAACTCCCGAATTTTATTGGTCTGCTGGGATGTACGGGATCAATCCTTTTTCGTATGCAATGACTTGAACTTCACGAGGCATGTAGCGAATATCTACCATTAAGCCATTGACTTGCAAAATCCAAACCATAGGATTATCGTCTACCCGGCTGGGCAAGCACCAATTGGGATCAAGTTGATACATTTTTAACATGTCCCGAATCAGTTTGGCTTTGCTGGAACCGCTGTTTTGACTGACCCCAAAAGCAGCGCACAATTCATCTGCTCGCATATGAGGAGTTTGTGATTTATCAAAAAGAAAATTGACCGTACCGAGCGCGTAAACGATTGCACAAGCCCATATTTCCGGTTTTCCACGGATGATGGGAGAAGGACGCTTTCTTGCAAGGGTTGCCGCCAATCTACGAGAAAGTTCTGCATATTCACTATTCAAATGTTGCTCACACACAGTATCTGTCAGCTTGACAATAACTGAATAAAACGGTTCTATAGAACCTGGAACGGATTCAGACTTTTTCTTTGACATTCAAATTATCCTGTGAATTTCAATTCCACTTATGTTTTGCGAGATAACCGCCCAACGGCTTGCGTTACCGGCGTGTGGGCGGGCGTGGACTCTGCTTGAGAGCAGAAAAAACTCGAAGCCACGCTTTGCGAAATACTCGAAAATGGCGCACGCCCTTCGGGCAGTCCCCACCCGTCGGGTGCACCCTGTGTTGGGTAGCGTTGCTTGAAGAGTTGACCATCTGAAAAAACGTAATCATGTTAACCTACAAAGAACTTCTATCGCAATTGCAATCATCAGCACACTGGCACTCCACGCAACTTGAAATCGACCGGCTCTTTCTGCATCCTCCCCAACAACAAAAATAATCCGGGGAGCACGCATTGGCAGAATAGACACTCCTGTGATAATAGCAAACAAACCAATAAATAAGCCGATGCTTGCAAAAAAAACCGCCAGGAAAGAGATGGTATTGATCGACGACAGCACTTTGACAAAGATGAAGTAAACAATCACGATCCAACTCAGATAAAGGGAAACGAAACCCCATCTCATCCATTTATGTTCAGGGTATTGTTTGCTTAACTCTTTCCCTGTTAATCTCTGGCTGTTCCTTAATTGAATCCAAGGTGTATACATGGCGATCCCACCAAGAATGATGAGTAGAAAGCCAGCGAACAATAGTATTTTATCCATGGTATTCGGCAATGCGGTCATGAGCAAATCGTCCTTCTCTTCTATTCTTTACTACGTTCACCTATTTAGCTATGAGATTCTCCAGCCACCCAACGGTTTGCGTCACCCGCAAGTGGGCGAGCGTTGACTGCCGCGAAGCGAAGACGGGTGGGGCAACCTCACAGTATGCCAGACTCGATTGCCAAGAAATGACAGTAACACTAACCTGATTAAGTTTTACACACAACTTAATTTTTGACAACATCGGTCACGCTAAAAAGGTCGCTACTTTTTAGTATCCTGACTCTTCATCTTTTTCACAGATGCAGTTACCAGTTCTTTCAAAACTTTCTTGTCAACGTCAGCTAACTTCTTGAAATATAAACAGCCCACGCTGGTTTTATGTTTTCCAAGTTTTTCGAGTAACTTTTCTTCCGAGTCAAACCCACTCATCAGGTATAAAGTTATATTCTGCTTGCGCGGTGAGAAGCCAGTTAACATCCAATCACCTTCACGTCCGCTTTTGCCAATGTAGTGATAACTACCAAACCCGACAATACTCGTGCCCCACATTTTCGGCTCGGCTTTTGTAATACTCTCCATCATTCTGGAAATCTCAAAACAATCTTTTCGAATCTGCTCATTTTCAATTGAATTGAGAAAGTCTTCCACGCTCGCATTGTTGACTTTTGTTTTCAGCTCAGACATTTTTCCTCCAGTAAAAAAAACCAGGTCATCAAAAACTAAGACGGTGTTTCCTCTTCCACTTAACGATACAACGAAACTGGCAATTCGAGGATGCTATTGTTCCTGGTTGCCCAACGTTTGCGTTACCTGCGTGTGGGCGGGCGTGGATTGCCGCGAATCGAAGCCAGGGCGCACGTTTTGTTAGCCGGCGGCTGGCCAGAGGTTATCATCATCTTCCAGACCGCGAATAAAGTCTTCGAAATTCTCTGCCACGAAGGTTATTTCGTAGTCGGCTTCCTGATCGACGTACACCACTTGTGGCTCTCCTTGTGTGCCACATTTCCTGTAATCTAAACACACCATGTCATGTCCAGCAGAGGGACAATCACAAAAGTACACGCCTATTGGCGGATAGTCCCAATGATCAATCCAGAATTGACTCCCAGCACAGCCGCCTAACGAATAGGGTTTTGACTTATTGATTCCGAATATGCCATTTATAGCAATATGGTCTTTAGCCCAAGATGTGGGCGTAGTGGTTCTATGATTGGTTCTCTTGGGGATGCCGCCGTTTTGCCGCTTCATCAATTCAATGTATGCTTTGGGAAGTTTATATCCCAGTTTGTGTTCTACAATCTTTACCAGTTTATCTGTCAGCGGTTCGCCAACGTATTCTTCATTGGCATACTCACTTTGTTCCCAAAAATCTGAAATGTCAAAGTCGCCGAAGATGATATCCATGAAAATCCTCCCATAAAAGTATACTCACCAACGCCAGTCTCAACAAGAAGAAAAGTTCGAAGGGCATTTACAATCCAATTCTTGAAGACTCTTGCAAGAGGCCAAGATTTACAAAGTTCCGGCACTAGCGGTACGAGGCCATGCTGGACCATATCACATCGGGGGGCACCTTTGGTGTTCTGCAAACAAAAATGTAAAGGTCGCCGCCCAGTGCATTGTCTCCACGCTGGCTAACCGTTTTGAGCGCACACTCGTCAAAAAATACAGCCATATTGTTGGTTCTGCTTGTAATGAGGATCATGACCTCCCAGGAATACCCCGGCCCCCAAAGATAATAATTCAGGTGTCCGCTCACCGCGTGGGGAAGATCGTATTGAGGCCCCAACTGGTCGATTGCGCCGGCGGGCATGTACCCGTCCGCATAGATACCTGCTACAGCACGATCCTGCGCAGGCAATTCTTCATATACCACAGCAACGTCCTTCGTCAATTCCTCCCACCCAAGCCGGCCTGCGAGAACAGGGGATATGGAGAAGTTCATGCCGTTGAACTCCTTCACGATCAGGGGATTGGGCATGAAGTTTTGGGTATAGACCTTCAGTTGGGTTGGCGCGAGGAAGGGCAAGCAGACCGGGATAATGTAGATTCCCACAAACACAAGATAGGCTGCCGCGGCGGCTTTCATCCACTTTCCCCGGCGCAGGTTGCTAAACCACTCTTCCAGGAACACTGCGCCAGCAGCAAGCAGCGGCAGGAAAAGCTCTGCAAGCATCCGCACAGAAGCATGCAGCATGAACATCAATGCCAGCGTGACCGAAAACATCAATCCCAGGAAACCGTAATTGACACCGTCCATGCGGCGAAAGATGCGATACAGTCCCATAATCCAGAAGGGCAGGAGGAAGGGATTCATGTAGGCCAGAATGTTTATGAGGTATTGCGGCAAGGATGCCTGGTAAACCCGCGCCGCGCCATAGTGGGTCCAATATTCGAGCGTGGGCCAGTTGTTGGCGGATTGCCAAAGCAGGTACGGCGTGACCATCACCAGGCAAATCGCTGCTCCCAGCCAGGGGAAGGGTGTCAACAGATCCTTGCGGTATTTGGACACCAGAAGCGCAATGAGAAAACCCGGCCCCAGAAATAAAAGGGTCATTTTGGTGTTGCAGGCAACGCCCGCAATAAAGCCCAAAAGGAGCCATAGCCTGCGGTTCCCCGTGCGCAGAAATCGCACAAGTACATACAGGAAGCCAGCCAGAACCATCTGGTCGATGCTGTCGTAACAAAAGATGGTATTCGCACCGAGCCAGACGGGGGTGACGATGAAGCTCAAGGCGCTCAACGCAACGGCGAAGGTTTTGCCGCCGAACTCCTTTGCGATCAGACATACAAAAACCAGGGTAACCGACCCAGCCAGCGCCGGTACAATGTGGTACGCAAACAGTGATTCTCCCAACAGGACGCGGCTGAACGCCATCAGCGCAGGGACCAGCGGCGGCAGGTCCACATAGCCGAACGCCAGGTGTTTGCTCAGGGCGATGGTGTAGAGTTCGTCCCCGAAGAAACCATAGCCGGGGGCCACGTACAGGTGTAGCGCAAATTTAATCACTGCACCGACCAGGATGACCAGAGTGAAGGCAGACAGCCCGAAAGGATATTTTCGATCTTGCATGAATGCATCCTTTAATCAGGTATCAAAATTTTTTGATTCGGACTACACGCGCTTCTCAGGCCGCTTATGACATCACAGTCTCCAATCAATCTGGCGACGTACTACTCGGGAACCGGGCAGGGCGCAGTCTGAACATGTAGATCGCCCAACCAAGCATGTCGCGCCCCCAACGCAGGTATGCTGCCCTTTCCTTGTCTACTCGCTCGACCAACTCCGCCAAGTCCGAATCATCCGGATGATTGCGAGCGTACTCGTCAGTCGCGTACCATTGCAGGCCCTCGTATCTGTCCCAGTCGTCCTGGTTGCTCACGATGGTGTAAACGAGATCCAATCCTTGCCGCTCTCCGGATTCCACATTCGAAGAGTGGCTCCCGAAGTCCTCTCTCGCAACCCCGATTGCCTCCAGGTAGTCCTCGGAAGGCTCCTGCAGCCAGTATGGCTCTCCCACGATCACCCAGCCGCCGGGCTTCACCATGCGGGCCAGCGCGTCGAGAGTATCGGCGTGCCCACCGAAGATCCAGCTTGCTCCGATACATGACGCCAGATCCAGGCTGTGCGGCTCGTCTGGCTTGAAATCCGCCCCATTCATCTCAGCGAAGGTGATGCCAGCACTGGATGCCCGCGCCTCGAGCCTTCTCTCTGCTTCGGCGATATAGAAAGGAGAAATGTCGATGCCCACACCATGAGCGCCATAGACTTCGGCCAAACGGATCAGGAACTCGCCCTTTCCACACGCAATATCAACCACCTGCGCGTCAGTCGGGAGGCGCAGAAGTTCCACCAGACACGCCAGTTTCTCCTCGCTGATAGGATTGCATATCACATGTTCACGGTGAGTAATGTTGTAAAATTTCCATATATCCATAAATCATTCCTTTGACGGCTCAATGGTTTGCGTTACCTGCGGGCGGGGACTCTGTTTGAGAGCAGAAAAAGCTAAAGCTGGAAAACTGCCAAAAAACGGGGTGTGTACCTGTCGCCAAGTGGACGCTGTGTTTGCAGCCCTTACATCGTCAACCATTATCCTTTTCCAGACCTTGAAAGTAACGAGTCAACAGGATCGCCAGGAACAACAAAATCGGGCCCCAGGCAACGAAGGCGCCAGCGGTAATTGGTGTATTGGTAACAAAACCAAGCACACCCATGAAAGAGAAGATTGCGTACAGAATAAACGACCAACGAATTGCTTTATTGAGTCGGGATGCAGAGAAGAGTGGTGCCACAAACAAGGCTGCAAGTGACGAGAAGAATCCCCACCCCAACATTTCAAGCGCAAACATCACCGAGTCTGTAGCGTAAGGCAGAAAACGCGACAAATCTGCGGGCACATCTGGCAAACTCTGCTGAATGACAGTAAGTTGAACAAACCGATTAATGCTGACCGTGGCAGCAAACAAGAGAATAAAACTGACGCCGAGGGATGCGAGGATATTGTTGTTTTCCTTACTCGCGAAACGAATTGCGGTAAAGAGGATCAGTAAGCCAGGCGCTGTAAGAAACGTGACTATGCCTCCAACCAATTGCACAAATGGAGTGGGTGGGAAAACAAACCCCTCGGTGGAAAAGTAGAAAATCAGCAGGCTGAGGTAAATCCCGCCGAGAATCGCAATAAATGTCGCTGACCAAAACCCTAATAACCGTGCGATTTTTGTTTGCATGTTCCAGTGCAACTCCTGTGATTTCTGTTTTGGCATCTGACAGTTTGCGTTACCGGCGGGCGGGACAAAGCCTGGGAGCACGCGGAGCGAAAGCCCAAAGCCACGCTTTGCAAAATGCCCGAAAATGGCGCACGTCCTTCAGGCAGCCTCACGCCTCAGGGACCGCTTTTTAAATCCCGTGCTATTTTTCAGATAACCAATTAGACAGATTTTTCTTGACGCGATTCAAACGTTCACTTGAAATTTCACCGATTGCACCAAGCAAAATTTCGCCTGTCACAACCGCCAGACGCCCAACCCGAATCACACTCGCAACTTTTAACCCGCTTTGTTTGAAGTCTTCAGACTTGTCTTCGACTATTTCATCAAAGCCAGAAATATATTGACGGGTTTGAGAAGAAATCATGCAAATCAGCCAATATCATACTCACCAGGTAACTTGCCCAACAAAAGAGCTGGGCGCAATTTGCCTTCGTCCAGGTCGGTTTGAGGAAATCGAAAGACAACAACTTGCCCCGCTTTTTTCATGCAAAATCCACCCGAATATCTGAAACGCTGTACAAGGCGGGTTCATCTTTCATTTCCCGCATTGCTGATGATAATGATAAAGAAACCCAATCCTGCTTCTCTTGTTGTTCTGCCTTCATCAGTAAATACTGAACAAAATCGAACAATTCTTCCTGAAATGCGTACGGAAGTTTTTGCGCGTATCGGTGTATTTTCTCGTCAAGTGTCATGGCTATTTGCTCCATTATTACTACAAGCGAATTATCTGAATCTATTTTACACCAATAGCAGGCGGGTATAAAGGCTTTATTATGCGAGGCGGGGGTCTACCAGCTTGCGTTAGCGGCAGTTGAGCAGGCATGGACTGCCGCGAAGCGGCGTGTTCGGGAGCAGGAAAAACCCGAAACTCGAAAATGCCGCACGTGCGAAGCGCAGTCTCACTCGTCAGGTACATGCTGTGTTAGCCCTGTTTCATTGTTAGAGACTCTCTTTATCCTTCAATATCCTCAAGGATTATAAAGTCGCCCGAATCGAAGCCAACAGCAATGTCTCTCCTTTCTCTGTCACCTAACAACAACTTTGGATTTATAGAATGGCAGATATCTTTTACAGCCAAGCAAGAATAGCCTAAAGCAAGAATATACTCAGCAAAATCAGAGACATTGTCATTTTCTGAAACGTAGCGGTAGATTTCATGAAGTATTTTTGAATTGGCATATCTTTTTACTGGAAGATATGAATCATCTTCCCATGCTGCCCAATCTCCTGTTTCGTCATCAGGGTCAAATTGAGTAGAACCTGAAACATATAATCCGCAACTAGGCTTTCCATCGTCAAGAATGGGATTAAACAAGCCAAACCAAAAAGCAATGATTTCCTTTGATGGCGATTCACTCGATAATACATTTTCCAACCATGTGCGGAGCTTTGGAATTTCGCCTTCGAAGTCCAAACTGCGAATAGTTGCCCAAATAGGGTCGGAACGCTTTTGTTCACAATAATCCAACAACTGATTCATGCCCATCTTAATATTTGACGCGGATTTTGCGACACGCTTTACACATTCAAAATCATTCAAATCATCATCGAGACTCATATTTGTTTTCCTATACAGGGTTTGGGGGTTGTGTTTTTTGAGCAAAGGGCCAACGAATTAAGGGTTGAACCAAGCCGCCTTAGCAAATTTACCTGGCAATTTGATATTTATTCCTCACCACGAGGTTGAGCCATTTGCTTGCAGGTGCTTATCCATCAATTGTATAGTCAAAAAGCAAGTTAATGCAAGCCAAAAATGCGGAGAAACTGTGGTTTGCGTGGATTGGTTTTGGACAAAGGGAACCGCTGAAGTGGTACCTGCAATTGCCATCAATCCAACCATCCCTGCTCCCTGATTGACGGATCAACGGATTGACTTTCCCTTAATCCCTAATTCACGAGTGTTATAATCTGAAAACGTCAGGCAAAAACATGAACCAAACCCTCGCCAGCCTGGAGGGCGTGACCGAATTAAAGGAAGAAAAAATACCGGGTCCCTGCTGGAGCTTGTGTTGGTTACAGACGAATGTAACAGCGCAATTAAGAACCCGCATACTGCCCCTGCCTCGTGAGGATCGAGGTGGAAGGCTGGCAAATCCTGGCTGCACGCTTCGCCAGGCTCAGCGAACGGCTGCCGCAAACACTGAAAAAATATTGTCATTGCGAAGCCTAACGCGGCGATCTCCACTACAGAGAGTGAGATTGCTTCGCCCAAAGAGCAATGACAGGACATAAACCTATGACACCAACCCAAAAAAGAACCTTCCACATCCTGCTCATCATCAGCGCCGTGTACTTTGCGGCCTTCATCGCCCCCAACCTGACCGGTGCGCGCGAGGCTGAGATGCTCTCCGTTTTCGAGATCGACGAGTACGCCCAGTATTCGCACGCCATCCGCATGTTAACCCCGGGTGAGACGCTCTACCAGACCGTGCGCAATTTCTTTGTCTACCTGCATTATTTCTATGGCTACCCGTTCTACTTCTTCTCGGCGATTGCCATGCTGCCTTTGCGGCTGGTGCTGGGGGCTGGTTTCACCACTGGCGCGTACACCCCGCTGATCGTGATGACCCTGCGTCAACTGGTCAACGTGCTGCCCATGCTGCTCAGCGCCATGCTGCTGGTGCACATGCAGACCCAATTCAAGTCGCGCTGGAAGTCAGTGGCCCTGTTCGTGCTGCTGCTCATCCTGCCGGGGGTGGTGGTCAACAATCTGTGGTGGCACCCCGACAGCCTGGCAACCCTGGTGGTGGTGCTGACCCTGTTCTTTCTGGACCGCGACCAGCTTCGCTTTGGGCGCAGTTTCTGGCTGGCGGCCGCCGCCTGCGGGTTGGGGGTGGGGGTCAAGTACATGGGGGCTTTCTTTGTGCTGGCCATCCCCGTTTATTTGTTGTGGGGCATTGCTGCCAAAAAACTCACCTGGCCCAAAGCCCTGGGCAAGGCAGCTATCTTTCTGGCGGTCATGTTCGCCGCCTTTATCATCTCCAATCCCTTGCTGCTTCTGCCGCAGGAACGGGCCGAGATCATCAGCATCCAGACCCTGCAATGGGAACAAAGCTCGGTGGGCATCATCCTAGCCAACCAGGAATCTTTCTTCAAGGACGGCTACCCGCCGGATATCCGCATCCATTACGCACAGCCTTTCTTCCTGCTGCTGACTTTCGCCGCCCTGGGACTGGGCATCGCCCGCAAGGAGACCCGCCTGAAAAGCAGCCTGATCCTGGCCTGGTGCCTGCCGTTGAGCATCTCGATCATCAACCTGGGCACGCGCCGCACACATTACTGGCTGCCGATCATGCTGCCGCTTTTCTCCACCCTGATCAATCTTTTCCCTGAAGAGAAACTGCGCCTGGCCGGCAAGGACCGCGATTGGGCACGCATCATCATGGCCGCTTTGATCCTGGTGCAGGCGGCGTTTTTCATGGGCACAAATGTGGGCATTTATGCCAGCCAGATGCAGCGTGAAACGCAGGCTCCCGCCATCCTCTTTTATGACAAACTGGAAGAACAGGTCTTTGACCCGATCATCCTCGACCGTCAGCTTGTGGTTTACCGCGATTGGGGCGTCTATTGCCCCGAGACCGTCCAGCGCCGGGTAACGATGAACTGGGACCTGGCAAACCATGCTTACATCGCCGATCTTGACCCGGACGTGATCCTGCTGGACCGCGAGAACGTGCTGCTTTTCTCCCGGCCGGAAGTGGTCAGCCAGGCTGTCAATCCGGGCAACATGCGCCTGATGCAGGAATTCTATGGCGCGGCCGCCCGCGATGAACTGCCAGGTTACATGCTGGTCTTGCAGGATGGCTTTGGTTATGCCCTCGTGCGCGAGGAATTGGCCGAGGCGTTTCTGGGATCAGCTTTTCCTTAACCCCATCCTTCACTCCCCCTGGCTTAAACCAGCCCAAATACCAAAAACTTCTTTCACTGTAGCGGCGAGGCATACGCTGTACGATGTGCCTCGCCGCTACGGTATGATCAAATGATAGGCAAGGACCTTTCATCTACAACCAGCATGGCATTCTCAAGAAAGCTTGACATTTACGATTTTCCAAAACAGTGAAGGTCATCCAGACCAAAGTAGATGCAAAATCCAGATGATAATGGTCCCCTTCCCGCAGAAGAATGCATTGGGATACGTCAGACAAGCAGCGGGGAGGGGAGTTCGAGGGGTGGGGTGAATAAACCCCGGTGATGCACAGACCGTCTTTCGTCCGGCCTCGTGCCATCAATAAAAGAAGCAAAT
>JAGVAB010000135.1 GCA_020060485.1 Anaerolineales bacterium | reverse complement strand
TATGGTTGGCTTCTTGTGGCATAGACTAATTTTAGCAAAAGAGGACGGCTTCCTCCACCCGCTTTAGCGGGTGGTTTCCGCCGCAAAAAAATGATGAAAGATTCTACCCAACGCTTCACCGACCGCGTGGCTGATTACGTGCAATACCGCCCGGATTACCCGCCCGAATTGATCCAGACCCTGGTGCAGGAAACCGGACTTACACCCGACAAGCAGATCGCCGATATCGGCTCCGGCACCGGTATCCTCACCCGCCTGCTGCTGGAAACAGGCTGCAGGGTGTATGCCGTTGAACCCAATGCCGCCATGCGCCAGGCTGCCGAGAATTTGCTGAACGATCGGCCTGGCTTCCTCTCGGTGAACGCCACTGCTGAAAATACCGGCCTGCCCGATCACTGTCTGGACGGGATCACCGTTGCCCAGGCCTTTCACTGGTTTGACCGCCTGGCCACCAAGCAGGAATTTCGCCGTGTCCTGCACTCCAATGGTTTCATCGCCCTGATCTGGAATAACTGGCGGGCAGAACAATCTTCCCTGCTTTCTGACTATGCGCAATTACTGGAATCCTGGGGCACGGATTACCAGCGCGTGCGGCGCACCAATCTGGACGATGCTGGCATCGGTCAATTCTTCCACCCCATACCATTCCGTAAATTCACTTATGCCAACCAGCAGGTGTTCGACTATGAAGGCCTGCAAGGCCGGTTGTTGTCGTCTTCGTATACCCCACAGGCCGGGCATCCCAAACATCTGCCCATGCTGGAAAACCTGCAACAGCTTTTTGCGCGCCACCAGGTAAATGGTATGGTCACTTTCGATTACGAAACGGTATTGTATCTGGGTTAAATTCTGCGGGGCACGGCCATGAAAGCGCCGTGCCCCTGGAGGGAAAGAAGCAAACCTGGCCCGCTGAGCGGGCTGGTTTTTTTAAGAATTAGCCCGCTCCTGCAGCAGCTTGATCAAGGGATCCAGCAGCATGGTTTCCATGAAATTTGCTCCAGTAGTCTGGCGGGCAGTTGTCGAGGAATTCACAGTATTGTCTGATTGGTTACGAAGACCGGCGCCGCCCATTTCTCCCGGCACGCCGCCCATTGGCATACCGCCACCCGGGCCACCAGGTCCGCCGAATTCAGCTCCCATTTGCCGCGCTGCTTGGGCTGATGAATCACCGGCTGCGTTTACGTTTCGGCCAGCGCCCATCTCCAGTCCCAGATCGGACATCAAGCTGCGCATACTGTCAGCATCAATCGAAAAACCTTCAATGGCTTTCAGTTGATCTGCCGTCATGGTCTCCTGTATTTGCTGATACAAGGCTTCCATCTCAACCGACGAAGTGCTATCACTATTGCTCAAGCTCTTGACCGCTTTCCACAAGGGCAGCAACTGGCTGGCCTGAGCTGCATCCACGGCCAGACCAGTATCCTCCAACTGGAATGTGCCCAACAACAAACGCGTAGACAACTGTATTTCCCCAGTCTGACCAGCCGTTTGGCTGCCGGTTGATGAAACTTGACCAGCTTCTGGTGTAGAAGCCGTACTGCAAGCTGACAACAGGCTCAACCACAGTAGACTCAAGAGAATAAGACTTTTTCTGTAATTCATGTTCTTTCCTTTCTGATCCTTCTTGCTTTTCAAATTCAATCGTGGCGCAGGGCAACGATGGGGTCCAGTTGAGCTGCCTTGCGAGCCGGAATATAGCCAAAGAAGATACCCACCAGTGCGGCCGAGGTGAAGGAGAGCACAATGGAATACGACACCACCACGGTACGCATTCCGCCCAGCATGGCAAACAGCCAGGCTCCCCCCACCCCCGCCATGACTCCCAGCAAGCCGCCCACCAGGCTTAACATCAGGGCCTCGGTCAGGAACTGCACCTGAATATCTATGGGCCGGGCGCCCAAAGCCTGGCGCAAACCAATTTCTCTGGTGCGTTCAGTCACACTAACCAGCATGATGTTCATGATACCAATCCCGCCCACGATCAAAGATACACCAGCCACCCAGCCCAGCAGCATACGAAAGGACTCGGTGGTCGAAGCTTGGGTCTGGATGATGTCATCCTGGGTCATGATGGTAAAATCCAGTGCATCAAGCGTTACATTATGGCGCTGCGCCAGAAGCAACTGGATCTGTAAAATAACATCCTCCATAGCATACGACTCGTCAACAGACACATAAATGGTACGCACCTGATCACCCATCATGCGGGCAAACATGGATGGGGTGAATTTTTGAAACACTACTGAGATCGGCACATAGATTTGCTCATCAAAATTGGTGCCAGAGACCAGGCCCTTCTCTGCCAGCACCCCCACCACGGTCAGTTTGGTGGAGCCAACCGTAATGCTTTGCCCGATGGGATCTCCTTCGCCAAACAATTCTTCAGCAACCGCACTGCCCAAAACCACCACTTTTGCTGTGCGGTCTACATCCTGGTCTGTAAAAAAACGGCCATCGCCCACGGCCACATCCCGCACCGTGGTGTAATCCGGGGTAGTGCCGACAATGGCAATGCTTTCCAGAGCAATATTTCCGAACTTGATGGTGGCGCTGGAATTTTGATCCACAGACACCCCAGCCACACCATTCAGTTTGCGGACAGCAGCCACATCGTCAAACACCAGCCCGCCCCGTTGCTGCTGTCCCGGTGCGCCGCGTGCCATGGCTGAATTGATAAAGACCAGATTGGCTCCCAGGCCCTTGATCGACTCGGCGATGGTGGCTTCCGTCCCGGCGCTGACCGCCATCATCACGATCACCGCCGCCACGCCAATGATGACGCCCAGCATAGTCAGAATCGACCGCGATTTATTGGATGCAATGCTCTTCCAGGCCACCCGCAGAATTTCTTTGAAGTTCATCTTTCGCCTCCGTTGGCCATCGTCTCGCGCAGCTTCAGGCGCATTTCACCGGCTTTCCTGCCATTGGAGTGGTCTGCATCCAGTTTTCCATCCCGAATATGGATCACCCGTCCGGTATGCTCAGCAATGTCCGCTTCGTGGGTCACCATGACGATCGTGCGGCCGCGCTCATGCAATTCATGCAGCAGCTCCAGGATCTCATAACTGGATTGGGTATCCAGGTTGCCAGTCGGCTCATCTGCCAGGATCAAGACTGGGTCATTCACCAGTGCCCGGGCAATGGCCGCCCGCTGCTGCTGGCCGCCAGAAAGCTCTTTGGGCAGGTGTCGGGCGCGATCTGCCAGACCTACGCTCTCCAAAGCTGCCATTGCCTTTTCCTGGCGCAGATCTGCACTCACGGCAACAACGCGTTGATACACCATGGGCAAGATCACGTTTTCCAATGTCGTCATGCGGGGCAGTAGATTATAAGACTGGAACACGAAACCCAACTGCCGGTTACGGATTTCAGCCAGGGCCACCTTATCCAAATGGCTGACATCCTCCCCATCCAGAATATAGCGGCCTTCTGTGGGACGATCCAGACATCCCAGGATGTTCATCAGGGTACTTTTGCCAGAACCGCTAGGCCCCATGATGGATACAAACTCGCCCGCCTCAATCCTGATACTCAGCCCATCCAGGGCCGCCACCAGAACGTCTCCCATGCCATAGATCTTCTTCAGGTCTACCGTTTCTATGATCGTTTTCTCGTTCATCAATTGGTCTCCACAATGCCTGTCGTGACCTGATCGCCAAGTGCCAGACCGCTGCGAATCTCGGCATAGGTGTAATCCATAAGACCAACCTCCACCATGCGCAATCTGGGTTCACCATCTGCATTCAGCACAAACACCGCATATTCGCCATCCCCCAGATCGCGCAAGGCATTTACAGGAACCAGTAAAGCATTGGGCGCACTTCCGCCAATTACTTCCACTGAGGCTGTTAACCCCTGCAGCAAGGGAGATCCCTCCCGCAAATTGCCCGAATCCATGGCCACCCAGCCTTTTACCATCTGGTAACCGCTGACCGTTACCAGCGCCGGTTCCACACTGGTCACCGTTCCGGTGAAAGTCAGATCGGGCAAGGCGTCAAAAACAATTTGCACCGCATACCCTACGGCAATGCTGGCCATATCCGTTTCATCTACATAGATTTCGAGTTGGGGGTTTTGCAGATCAGCAATGGTGATGAACGTTGCCGTACCCACAGTATCGCCTACTTGTCCGGCGATAGACATGACAGTTCCATCAAAAGGTGCCGTCAGGGTTGCCCCCGCCAGTTGTTTTTGGGTCTTGTTATACGCCACTTGAGCACTTGCCAAAGTATTTTGTGCCAGAGCCAGTTCATCCGGATCAATCCCGTTGTTCTCAGTCAACAACGCCAGATAATCCCCGGCCTCCTTCATTTCTGCTTCGGTGATAGCCAGTTTAGCCTGGGATGATTCGATTTCATAATCTGTATAGCCCGCACAATACATATAGGTCGCATAAGCCTTGTCGCGCTGGGTCTTGACCGGATAGATCACGTTAAGGTAATAATCACCACTTGTACCCCCGCTGTCCAAAGCCTGAAGCCGGTCTTCAAGCAACATATAATTGTCATAATAGGCCGTCAGAGCATCCTCACTGCAACGCTCCACTCCCTCGCGTTTCAAATTTGATTTAGCATCGGCATAAGCATCCTTGGCCTCAGCCAGGGCCAGCTGTGCCTCAGCCAGCCTGGCAGCGGCGTATTTTTGTAAATTGTCAACCGTTAACTGCGCCTCTCTCAGGGCAAGTTCTCTGGTCAATACCTCTGATTGCAGGGTTTCAATATCATCCAGCCGAGCCAGCACGTCCCCGGTCTGCACCCGGTCGCCTGCGACCACATGCAATTCTGCCAGCGTGCCCGATGTAGAAAAACCCAAATTAGCCTCCCTGCCGGCCAGCAAGGTGCCCGTTCCCGTGGTTGAAATCACCAGATCACCCTGCCGAACCCGGGTGGTCTGCACAGCAGATTGTTGACCAGTCTGGGCAGTAGCAGCATTTTTTGTAAACTGCCAGTATGCAATCCCCGCTCCTGCCGCCAGAACGATCACCACCAGAATCAGCCACCATTTTCTATGAAGAAATTGTTTATCTCTGAACATACCCTTGTCTCCTCGGTTTTTTGATCACCCAACGATGATCTGTCTCCGTAATGACCTAATTCTGCTTCTCGAGGGAAACCACTTCCCCCTGGGTCAACCCGCTCACGACTTCAGCATAGCTGTAATCCATCAGGCCAAATTCAATCCTGCGGGCGGCGAATGCACCATTCGAATCCAGTACCCACACCGTGGCCTGATGATCTGTAATATCGTACAAGGCATCCACCGGAACAAGCAGAACATTTTCAGCCTGTCCGCTGACCACATCCACCACGGCCGTCATTCCCAGGAATAGCGGCCGACCAACACCGGTTTGGGTGTCATTCAAATCCACCAATCCCTGCACCATGGAATACCCGTTGACTTGCACCAGCACAGGTTCCACCTGAATCACCCTGCCCAAAAACGTTCGCTCGGGGATGGCATCAAAAACCACACTCACCTGACGATCCATTTGCAGATGCTCCATATCGGTTTCATCAACATAAATTTCCAGATTGGGATATCGTAGATCTGCCAGGCGGATAACCGTGCCTGTGTCCACCGCCTCCCCAGCAGAGGCAGAAAGCGAGATAACCGTGCCATCCATGGGAGCTATGATCTCAGCTCCTATGAGCTTATTCTCGGCAATTTGCAGTTGCAGCGCAGCATGCTCTTCCATGGCCAGGGCCAAAGCCAGGGCATCTGCATCCAGGCCAAAAGTCGCCACCAGTTTGTCATAAGCTGCCTGCGCCTGGACAAGATTGGCATCAGTTGCTGCCATGTGTGCCTGGGATGTCTGCACCTCCAAAGGTGTATATCCCTGACAATATTGCCAATTGGTGTATGCCCTGTCGCGGGTTTTGCGCAAAGTGATCAGCTTGTTCAGAATAAAATCCTCACCATATCCCGATGTGCCGTCTGACAGATACGTCTCCCACTCATTCACATCGCGCTGCGCATAAATATAGTCGTAATAGTAGGATTCTGTGGTCGCCTGGCTGCAGCGGCCCACGCCGCTGGAACGCAGGCTCTTTTGCGCCTCGGCCATTGCTTCTTTGGCCTGAGCCAGAGTCAACTGTGCCTGAAGCAGATTCACCTGTGTGCCCTGGTAAAGCTCCTGCACGGCATTTCGGGCTGTCTCTAAAGCCAGTCTTTTCTCATCCACCTGAACTTGCAACTCTTCCAGATCAGTCAATACAGCCAGCAGATCACCGGCCTGCACCTGATTCCCCACCGCCACATACAGTTGGTCAATTGTTCCAGCAGAAGCGAAACCAAGATCCACCTGCGTACCGGCCACCAAAGTGCCCGTTCCTGTGGCAGAGAGGGCGATAGAACCTCGCACCACCCGTCCTGTTTTCGGCGCCACTTGAGCGTTGGCTGTTTTTCCGGCGCTTTCTATATCCACGAGATGCCAGACAAAAATGCCGGCAGCCAGCAAGACCAGAACAGCGGCACCCAACAACCAGAGGCGTTTTGTTTTACTATCTTTCATGCTTAACCCTTCCATGTCATCTGCCTCAGATGTCGGTTAGTTGGTCTGCCGAATACCGGTTGAAACGATCTCACCCTCTTGCAATCCATCTCGTACTTCTGCATAGGTGTAATCTGACAGACCCACTTCCACCACACGCAGCCTTAATGTTCCGTCCGCATCCTGCACAAAAACCCCATACTGTCCCTCCAAATCGCGCAAGGCTTCCACCGGGATCAACAAAACGTTGATCGCCTCGCCGCTGATTACATCCACTGTGCCGCTCAGACCAAGTAAAATCCGCGATACGGCATTGCCTTCATTCATGTCAAGTGAGATCAAGCCCGTCGCCAGTTGATACCCGCCTTGTGCAACAAGCTCTGGCTTTACCTGGATCACCTCGCCCTTAAAAATAAGATCAGGTAACGCATCGAAGACTATCTCGGCCGGTAAACCCACCCGAAACTGATCCATGTCAGTTTCGTCCACGTACACCACCACCTGCAAATTTTCCATATCCGCCAGGGTGATGAAGGTGTCTGTGGACACTGCTTCGCCCACGCGGGCCGCGATGGAGATTACCGTGCCGGAGAACGGTGCGGTCAATACAGATCCATCCAGTTGCATCTGGGCAACCTCCAGGGCAAGTTTTGCCTGCTCATATTCTGCCTGCGCCAGAGCCACCTGGTCCACGTCAATCCCTTCGTTTTGCTCCAGTTTGTTCAAGGTTTCCTGGGCCTGGCCCAAAGACGTCTGGGCCACTTGCAAGGAAGCGTTATAGACCACGACCTCACCTTCGCTATAAGCGGAACAGTACACCCAGTTGGCATAGGCAGTGTCAAAAACATTTTTCGCCTCAATCCAGGCGTCCGAGCCGCTGCAACATGCGCTAAGACGTTCCAGCTCTTGTTTGGCTCGTTCGTAAGCGGTTGTCTTCTGAATGTTCACCGCCTGACTGCACCTGGCATAGGCCGTGCGCTGGGCAGCAAACAAGGCGTCATCATAAGCAGATTGGGCGGCCACCACTGCCTGATATGCCTCGGCAATCGCTACATCGGTTTTTTCATAAAGAGCTTGCAAGGTTTGCTGGGCCTTCAAGAAAGCCAGGCGCTTCTCGGCCACATTAGCCTGCAACTGACTGGTGTCTGCCAGAGAAGCCAGAACCTGGCCTTCTTCCACCCTGTCCCCCACCTTAACTGCCAATGCGCCAACCGTGCCGGAGGCACTAAAGGCAAGATCAATTTCCCTCCCTGAAACCAGCGATCCACTGCCTGTAACAGAGACTCTTAAATCCCCCCGGCGCACCCTGGCGGTTTGCAATGCCGCTTCATTTGTAGATGCGACTTCTGAGGTATTCTTGTCCCAGATGAGAAAAGCTGCTATGCCGCCAGCGATCACAACCAGTGCAGCGATCAGCAGCCAAAAAGGTTTTGACCCCAAGAATTTTCTTTTTTCAATATTTTCAGAAGATGCCATATTATTGCCTCGAATCATGCAAATTTTGCGGAGCTCGTCATCACATGCAAGCATACCCACGGGTTGTTAAGAAAGTCTTTAGAAGGTTTTCACGTTTCGTGTGAATACTCTTTAAAAGCCAAATCGCCCGCACATTCCTGACGGGCGATCTGAAGCAAATTCTATTCGGTCAGACTATTAATATCTATAAAATTCAGTTAAGTTCAAAGTGTGAATTACCCACGCCTGTACCTGCTTGAATACAATAGCATAGCTTGTTCAAAGTAACACCACAAAACAGTTTACAGCCTTCCTCGCCCAGCAAAAATATCCCGGACTTTTGATACCAGTGCCATTCCCAATGCTCTATGCTCTTCAACATCGAGGTGTACGCCATCAACAGGACTGGGCTTGATCAAAGTTCCTGCATCCAAAAAATGGCAATGCGTATCGATTGCCACCTTGTGAAAACATTGCCCAAACAGGTCGGCCTTTTCTTTTCCCCCAGCGAACAATACATCAAGTTCACTTCCCGGGTGTGGAGCTATTGAAGGAGAGGCTACCAATAACACTTGTGGAGCTGAATGAAATGGACCATGTTCACATTGACTGATGACCGTTACCAACTCCCCTGCGCCCATGGCAATTTCGAAAGCGGTCAAAGAAAAATACGACTTTAATTCATTTGACCCCAACATGAGGATGACAAGATCTATTGGAGCATGAGAATACAGACAAGGGATTAAATAGGTCTTCCCGTTTTTGTGCTCATAGAAGGGGTCTTCCCGCACTGTTGTTCTGCCTGGTAACCCTTCTTCAATCACACAACAGGACTGATCTAACCCGGATTTTAATATCCCTGGCCACCTTTGGTCAGGCGGATATCTGGACATATCTTTCGGATTCCAGCCCCACGTATTTGAATCCCCAAAACATAGTATTGTCTTCATATGGACTCTTTTCAATGTCTGAAGCAGTCCGGCTCTTTATGCAATTTATGATCGCCGCAACCAGACTTGCATATTACCGTAATCGCGATTTCCCCAGGCAAAATATGGAATAGCCAGCATGTTGACGTTTTTTTCGACAATCTGGTCTGAAAATTTACGCTCATATAAGGGTGCGGTCTCTCCCGGGGAGAGCTCCGCTCCTTTGATTCCTTGCACTTCGATCATTTTTACATTCCCCAATTCCTTACCGGCATATTTGACATTGAGGGATGATCTCGGGGATAATACAAAATTATCTGCCTTTGGCATAAATTCATCAATGTGTTCAAGGCAAAAAACAATTGGCCCACTGGTTAATGCGACCCTGTTCATCAAATGCTGGATATTCGGATTGGCTATCATTTGTTGAACTGGCATCGGCAAATTTAGCTCGACAACATCTCCGGACTGCCACTGGCGATAAACCCTGACATAAGATTGTGAAACAAATGGGGCGGCCCACATTTCTCCATTGATGGATAAAGATGCACCCGAATTACACCAGGCGGGTATGCGCAAAAAGAGTGCAAAGTCCGCACTATTTGTGATTTTTAAGCGGATTTGCCCATCCCAAGGATAGGACGATGTCTGCTCGAATTGCACTTTGGTACCATCTGGTAACCTGGCATTGCAGGCGCTCTCTGCATACAAATGTATCCATAGCCCCTCTTCAGATGTTGTATATAAATAACCAGGCAAAGATGCCAAGACACGCGCAATATTCGGCGGGCAGCAACTGATCGCAAACCATGGCTGCCTGCGATGCATACAATCAGAAGCCAATGGGTTTGAGTAATGATAGCTTGCACCGTCCAAACCGATCCCGGCCAACATGGCATTGAACAAGGTTATTTCGAGGTCATCGGCATATTTAGCATCCCCAGTAATTAACAACATACGCCAATCCCAGAATATCTTTCCAATAGCAGCACAGGTCTCGGCATAAGCTTCTGCGTCAGGCAATTCGTAGTCAGCCCCAAAAGCCTCCCCATCATCTCTTGAACCGATCCCGCCAGTAACATACATTTGATAATTGGTCATGTGTTGCCACATAACCTCAAGTGCCTTTAACAAACTCTTGTCACCTGTTTCCGAAAACACATCCGCGACACCCGCGTTCAGATAGACAGCCCTGACCGCGTGTCCGTACATGCGTTGCAACTCTCTTACTGGTTTATGATCCTGATAATATTCCCCATAACCCAAATGCCCGTATCCTCGATTATCAATGAAGCGCAATGCCTGTGTCAGGTACTGCTTATCTCCGGTATAACGGAATAATGCCACCAGCGCCAACTCAATTTCAGGATGTCCCGGCGCCCCATGCGGTATTTTTCCCGAAACGCCAAAGGTATCAACGATCAAGTTTGCATATCGTATGGCTGCGGCAAGCAAAGTGTCATCCCCAATCGAGCGGTGGACAGCTATTGCGGCCTCAATAAGATGACCTGCACAATACAGCTCGTGCTTATCCTGCAGATCTGTCCAGCGAAGATGCGCTTTTTCTCCCACAAAATATGCATTCAGGTAACCATCAGGCTGTTGAATGGCAATGATTTTGTTGACCAGTTCAACAACAAGCTTTTTGAGGTACTCATTCGGAAATTGCGCTAAAGAATAGGCAGCTGCTTCAAGCCATTTATAGACATCAGATTCATTGAAATATAAACCCCGAAACGGTTCGGAAAGGTCTTTTACCACGCGCTCAAAGTTTGATATCCGTCCGGTAATTTCAAGTTGCTGATATTGCGTTAGTAAGGTTCTCTCGCTAAGAAGTCTGATCCGCGGCGCCCAAAAATGATCCTTCAATCGTACTGCGTCAGGAGCGACCGGAAATAGTTTTCGATAGGGGCTTTTATTTTCATTGGAACTGTAATTGATTTTCAATGTTTCACCTAAATTTTTATAAACCGGACGAACTGTGCAAGAACACTAAACCATGTTCAATTCCTTTTCGGAATGATTTCCCTTGATGATGATATTTTCAAGATCGTCAAGTGTGGTAGTTTTGACATCCAGGATGCCTTGTCGCTCTCCTCCCTTCAATACCATGACCCGATCCCCAACGGCTAAGACGTCCGTCAATCTGTGTGTGATCAATATGATTCCCAATCCTTGATCCCTGAGGTGTTTAACCAGCTCCAATAACCTACCTGCTTCCTGAACACCGAGGGCAGCCGACGGTTCATCCATTATCATGATTTTAGCATCAAAACCAATTGCCCGCGCGATCGCCACCATCTGCCGCTGTCCGCCAGACATTCGCTCTACCAGCAAGCGCGATGAACTGATATTCACTTTCAGCCGCTTAACGAGTTCATCGGTCTCATTATACATTCGACGCTTATCCAGGAACAACCTGCCCAAAAAGCTTTTTGTGTATTCTCGCCCAGCATACACATTTGCAGCGACATCCAGATTTGGGAATAAGGCAAGGTCTTGATAAACCATGGCGATCCCTGCCCGTTGAGCGTCTGCCGGACTGCGAAATAGCATTTGTTTTCCATTAATGATGATTTCTCCCTGATCGGGGATTACCGCCCCATAAAGGGTTTTCATCAAAGTTGATTTTCCAGCAGCATTATCGCCCACCAAACCCAAAACTTCGCCTGGCTTTAGTTCCAGATTGACGTTTTTTAATGCCTGGATATTTCCAAATTTCTTGGAAATGTTTTTCATCTCAACAACATATGGATTATTCATGGTGCCTCTTTCGCTGTAAGTTAAAATAGGGATAACAAAATTGTTATCCCTATTTTCTGGTGTTGGTTTACTTGAAAAGATCTGTGTCAATTTGTTGCTTAAGGGTTTCCCAATTGGATTTCATGGTGTCCATATAAGAGTCGACATTCTCTGCGTCAATGAATGTAACACCCGTATCAATGAACTTCTGGGTCGGCATTTTTCCCTCGCGCATCAGATAGTTCAAATACACCATCATATACCCTTGCCCAAAAGGTTGCTGCGCCACAGAGAATGTGATTACTCCCTTTTGAATACCTTCCAGAACCTCAGGGGAGTCGTCATAGGCTGTCACGATAATATCTTTTCTGCCAGCAGCCGGGAATACCGAAACCGGTCCAACAGCCTGGTACTGTCCGGTGGCAACATAAGCATTCATCTCAGGATAGGTAGATATCGCATTTTCAGCACAAGCAACAGTGCCGGACGGGCTGTCACAATCATTCAATACGCCAATGATCTTGATATCTGGATAATTTGCTGCAATGTAATCTGAAAAAGCCAATTCGCGTTCTTTTTGGCCCGCATCAGGTTGTTGGGTCGCAATCACAACGTTCCCCTTACCGCCAAGCATCGTAGCCACTTTTTCAGCAATCAATGCTCCCGCAGCCTTGAAATCGGTGGAGTAACAAAGTGCAGATATGTTGTTCTCAGCACGGCGATCCCATTCAGCAGGATCTATTCCACAACCGCTCATCTGGTGGGCAACAATTCCCATTTTGTTTGCCGTTTGCAGAACAGTCTCTACCGATCCCGGGTCTGCGGCCAAAACCGAAAGACCTTTGACGCACGGAATAGAAAGTGAGGATTCGGCCAATTCAACTTGCTTGTTGACATTGAAATCCGCAGATGAAAGCCAGATCAACTCCACGCCCAGATCTTTTGCGGCCTGTTCGGCGCCCTGATTCATGATCGTCAGGTAAGGATGCACCAAAGGCATAGCAATTACATAGCGGTCCTGCTCGCATGCGACCTCTTGTTTTTCCGCTGTTTTTGCTTGACCACAAGCCGCCAGCAGAAATACTGTTAACAAAACCAGGGACAACCAAACAACTTTTCGCTTCATGATCTTTTCTCCTATTGTCTTTGCGTAATGTTCTTTTTTTGTTTCAAACACGTACACCACAGCAACGAAAACTGGTTTCCCCTCCTTTCCTCGCCCGTTAGCGATCTTTTCCGATGATGATTTTCCATGTTAGTTGCCCGCGCCGGAATTGATCAATGATCAGCGCCACAACAACGAGTGCCCCTTGCACAACATCCTGTAAAAATAGATCCACTTGCAGAATAGCGAGAGAGTTTCTCACAATCCCCATGATTGAAGCACCAATGAGTGTTCCAAGCATGGAGCCAACCCCACCGGAAAGTAACGTTCCACCAATAATCGTTGCCGTTACAACAGGAAATAGAAGATCCGAACCAATGGATGGAATGCTTGCACCCGTGCGCCCAACTGCAACGATGCCACCAAGAGCTGATAAAAATCCACTGATCACGTAGATATAAATGCGAATTTGATCAATTTTCAAGCCGAGTGAATTTGCCACATCCGTATTGCCCCCGATCATGAATACCCTTCGACCAAACAGTGTTTTGGTAAGCAGTATTTGCATCAAGAAAGTTACCATCAGCATGATCAAAACCGGCGCAGGTATAAAGAAAAAATTACCTTTTCCAAGCCACAAGAATGTTTCAGGCAACCCTGTGACTGGGTCTCCGCGGCTTGCAAAAAATGACAGCCCTAAAAAGATCGTGGAAGTAGCCAACGTCATGACAAATGGATGCAAACGCAAACGGGCAGCCAACATACCGTTGAAATAGCCACAAGAAATACCAATCAATAGTCCCAAAGAAATCGCCAAGATCGGGCTAAACCCCCATCTTTGCCAGGCGATTGCCGAGACCATAGAGGCCAAACCTGCTATGGCGCCTTGCGACAAATCAAACGCCCCGGAGATAATGACCAGGGTCTGTCCCATGCCCAAAATAGACGCTACGGATATTTGTTTCAAGATGACAGTGAGGTTATAGGGAGTCCGAAATGCGGGAGAAACAGCCACCATGACGAAAAAGAAGACTGTTAATGCAACGAATACCCCTGACTCGTTTGCGCTAAAAATTGTTGTGACACCATTTCCAAAACGCTGCCTTAAGGCTTGCCACCTCTCCTTGCCTATGAATTTGTGAAATATCGCATCAATTGAATCACCCATGCTTCCTCCAACAGTTGATGAATGTCGTCCATATTGAGAAACAACTTGCAGCTATTGGCTGTCAAGCCAAATGAATGGTTGAAACACTGTTTCGTGGCACGATTGTGCTAAGCATTTTTTTCTGAAATGGTTTTTCATTTTGGGGATTGTTGATCGTTTTAATCAGATGCAAAACGGATTGATACCCCATCTCGTAATAAGGCAATCTGACCGTTGTCAAAGGAGGATGAAGATAGCTGGCAATTTCCTGATCGTCATAGCCAACGATCGATAGATCAGCAGGGACTTGTAAACCCATGCCGTTGGCAGCTTCATAAGCCCCTAAAGCGATGAGATCGTTTCCGCAAAATAATGCCGTCGGTGGATTTGGCGTCGACAAAAGTTCTTTGGTGTGTTGATATCCACTGTCTGGACGCCAGTTGCCATCACGAACAATGCCCGGGTCATACGGGATACCCGCTTCAGCAAGCGCTTTTTTATAACCCACAAGGCGTTCGCGAGCAGCATCCATCCACATTTCACCATTGATAAACCCAATGTGCCGATGTCCGGCATCTATCAATAACTGGGTAGCTATTTTCCCGCCATAAATTTCATCGGTCGTGAAAGCGGTAATGGACTTGTCTTTGCAATAGCCATTCATTGTGACGCAAGGAATCGTGCCAATTTCAACTGAGGGAGTCAGTTCTCTTCGAATCATCGTTGCCAGAATGATCCCGTCCACTTTTCGCTCGATCATGGCTCTAATCGCTGTTTCCTCAACTTCCTGTATCCCCTCAGTATTGAGAACAAACAGCATCTTTTGATGTGCCCAGGCGGCTTCCTGTGCACCTTTTAACGCTTCACCACCATAAGAGCTTATCCCGATTTCATCCGTTATGAAACCTATTGAATTAGTGCTGCTGAATTGAGGAAGGTTGGCAAAGTATCTGGGCACATTGGGAACATAGCCAAGCAAGGCAGCCGCTTCTAATACACTTTTCTTCGTACTATCCGAGATATTTGCGGCATCTACATTATTGAGCACAAAAGAGACCGTAGTCTGTGACACCCCCGCTTTCTTGGCAATATCTGTCATCGTAACCCGTTTGTTTTTGGCTTGTTTGGGCATGCGATCCTCTTATGATAAATTTAACTAATACTTATTAGTAATATTTATTAACATAATACAACATTGTACTGCCCAATGTCAAGCCCCACTTTCTTTGTGTTTCAACGTCACAAAGGGTTGCCCCAAGTGATTAAGTAAACCGAAAAAAGGATAGTTGGCGATGTTGTGGGCAATCGCCAACTATCCTCACTCTGTTGCAAATGATCTGACACTCCTCATACAATAAAGAATAGTAACTACTTTGACAATGTCACATTAGGTCCGAACAGAAACAAATAAGCAACAAAAACAGGAATTATGGTAAAACATACCAGTATGATCAAAAATCTATCTCAAAAAAAGAAATATTCGATGGGGAATTCCAATTGAAGAAGTACCCCGACTCGGAGAGCGATTAGCCCAATATTATGATCGTTATCGAAAACACCTACGGACTCAAACCAGAGACACCAGTGAATATGGTTATCAATACATCAGTGGGTTACTGCACATGGAAACCAACCGCAACCTGGCCAATGTCGGTCGAAAGGTGAATGTGTCTGGGCAGAACTTGCAACATTTTGTCAGTAATTCACCCTGGTCAGCCAGATCTCTGATTGAAGCCATTCAGGACGATATCAAGGTTCATCCAGCATTCCAAGAAGCTATTCTGGTATTGGATGAGAGCGCCGAAGAAAAAAGTGGTCCGGAAAGTGCAGGGGCAGGGCGCCAACACAATGGAAGGTTAGGAAAGATAGAAATGAGCCAAGTGGGTGTGTTTTTGTCTTTGGTTACACCTTCCGTCAATACATGGATCGACGGGGAATCGTTGAAATCCTCCGCTGTCAGGTTTGGATTGATCAGCAGGTCCACCGGCTTGTTTCGAAGAAAATCTGACACCAGGTACAAACACCCGGCTGCTGAACCCTAATCCGTTCAGCACCATTGCCAGTATCGCCTCACTACAGCTCACTTTTCGCTCTCCGCAATCTACGATCTGATCGATTTCTTCAACCAGGCCGATCTCATGGCATATCCCTGCCACAATTCCGTAGTGATCCATTCGTTGGGTTTCATATCGTTGTTCTTCGCTCATGCCCCATGCTTATCCGACAATTCCCTTTTTCGCCACTCAGGAGTGCAGAATGTGGGCCGAGGATTTCAAGTCATCCATGCGGCCATTTTCGACACCTTTCTTCCTCTTTGAAACTGCGTGTTATTCCAAACTCGACTTTCATTTAATTTCTGTTCCTATACCGCGACGAACCTGCCCCGTAGTTCTGCGTGCAGCGGGCGGTGCCTGGCCAGATATGCCAACAACACATCTATGCTTCGCTCAGTATGCTGTTGGCGATTGCGACCGTACTTCTGTGCGACGCCTTGTTCGGTGATAAAGACCGTGGGGTAATGACGCCCGGGTTCAATCTGTTCACCGCCTACAAACACCTGCTGGACGCGCTGTCCGGGCGGATTTTCGATCTTGATATAGGCGTTGAGGCCAAGACTGCGTTTGACATAACCCCCCATCTGGTCGTACGGATCACATGCAAACGTTCGCTCCAGGTTCTCCTCCAACATCGCGACAACTTCCTCGCCCCTCAGTTCGACCGTTGAAATCGGCGGGTTCATCGGGATCATGTTGTAGAGGTCATTCACTGTGACCCCTCCGGGAATGACCGGTGCACCGTAGCGCCAACCATTCGAAAATGCCAATTGCGCGCCCCTGCTTTCCAGGAATGCCTGCAGCAGAAAATTGTCCATTGTCGATTCCAGCATGGTGCCTCGATAGCGAGCCTTGCTATTTTACCTGCAACGCTTGACCCTATACAAAATTTCTGTACATCCCGGCGCCACCGGTTATGACAACTGCATGATATCCTTTCCCTTCCAGATATGCTGATGCGGTTGTCGCTCGATTACCTGAGCTGCAAAGAACGTAAATGGTCTTCTTCTTGTCCAGCTTGTCCAGGCTCTTATAGAGAATCTTCAGTGGGATATGAATTAGATTCTTATCCGGATCTTTTGCCTCCACTTCATTGTCATCTCTTATGTCCAGGAGGATAAAGTCATCGCGCTTTGGCATGTCCTTGTACCCTTTTGCAGAGATTGTCTCCAGCAAACCTACCTCGTTGCCTTTTTTCTGCCACATTTCAATGCCCTCAGGCAAGTATCCAACGATATT
>JAGVAB010000105.1 GCA_020060485.1 Anaerolineales bacterium | reverse complement strand
GTTTTCCCTTTAATTTCCATTTACCCTCCTATCATTAAGCTTGAAAAATTGCTTTAACTTTTTCGAAGGCTTCCGCCTCGGTAGTGGATGGACGGAATTCCATACCAATTAATCCATCATACCCCAATTCTTTGAGTTTCTTCACCAAATTGGGGAAATTAATCTCGCCTGTGCCGGGTTCATTGCGGGTCGGTACGTCACCAATATGGAAAGTGGGGTAAAGACCCCAGAATTTTTCCATGCCGTAGATCAAATTACCGGCATTGCGCTGCTGGTGATAGCAATCAAAAGCCAGACGAAATTGGGGGTGATCCATACGGCGCACCCAATCGGCGGCCAGTTCGTGATCACGTACCAGAATGTCTCCCTGAATGGGATTCTGGTTCAGGCACTCTACCCACACTTCCACATTCGTTTGTTCAACCATCTCCATGATTTTTTCGGTCTGGTCCAGGAGATTGGCGTATTGGAGTGGTTCTGAATAATTGCCGGAGAGGCGTTTCGACCATTCCTTGCCGTCGATGATATCGATCTGGTTGGAGAAGATGAAAAGGTGCTCCACATTGTAGCGTTCCGCCATTTCCAGCGTTTCTGCCCAGGTTCTTAATGTTTTTTCATTGTCTGCCGGGTCTGCCAGGGATCCCATATCGTGGTCGAAAGTCGAGTTGAGGATACTGCCGTGACGTTTACATTCTTCCGCGATACCGGCGATATCGATCAAACGCCAGCACCATACATCCAGTCGTTTTACCCCTAATTTTGCGAACGGTTCTACCCGCTCAATCAGAGGACGGTCGGTAAACCAGAAGTCCATATATCCAGTGAATTCCATTTAATAACATCCTTTTTGATAATTAATTTTATAAGGAAAAGTCAGCGCGATGTATACTCATCGTTTTTTCAAACAATAAATGATCATAAAAAATTCGTTATTAATGATACTGTCTGCTGCTTGATTAAAGAGCAGGTACGGCAAAACGGGTAGGAGAATATTCATCCATCGAAACGGGTGATTGTTTTCCCTGGATCATCAAAGCCATCCACTCGCTCAACAGGGGGACTGTCGTGATGGTGATGACCAGGCTGGTGCCCACGAAGAGGTTGTCGATTCCTGGCACCCACCCGATCAATGGCTCTTCATCCGGTGTGAAGGAGGTGGGCCGTCCCCAGGTACGCACAATACGCACCTTTTCCAGGGAGGGATACAGCCGCACCAATTCTTTGCTGATGGAAGTAACCCCCCAGGCACTGACACCTTTGTGCAATTGATCGGTGGTGGTGACAGCTTCAGAGATATCCAGGGTTCCATTTAATTGCGGATGGACCCCAATGGCAACTGCTTTAGCTTTCCCATGAATGGTCTCATAGAAATCAGCCAGTTCCACATTATTGTAAATCATCGGTGGAATGCGTTCTGTGACCAGGGCTTCCGCATGCGTGAAATGTACCGGTACACTGACACCTGCCATGCGGGTTACTTTGGAGGTCCAGGCACCGGCCATGACGGCCACTTTTTCTGCCCGGTAAATCGTATTTTTGGTTTTTACAGCAGTGATTTGGTGGTTCTTCACCTCGAAACCGGTGACTTTCGACCTGCCCAGAATGACAGCGCCTTGCCGTTGGGCAGCGTTAGCATATGCCAGGGAAAATTTCAATGGGTCAAGCATCCCTTCGACTGAATAGGCTGCACCAAGCAGGTGGCTGGTAATCATATTGGGTTCTGCCTTTTGCAGTGTAGCCCTGTCCACCACCTCTGTTGGAATACCCGCCGGGGTGAGAATGGCAGAACGCTCTTGCCAACGCTGCCACAGTTCCTCACTCCTGATCAGCAGAAAGAGACCGATCTTACGCCAGTCGTACCTGGCACCCAATTCCTCTTCCAGGGTTTCATGGCGTGCCAGACCATCACGGATGATCTGAATATTCAATGGATCCAGATGCCCTTCGCAGGTTTGGGCGCGTCCGGAGCAGGACGCCGAAGTGCCACCACCAATATCACCCGCTTCCAGCAGCAGGGTTTTCACTCCCATTTTGGAGAGCTGGTAGGCAGTGGATAACCCGAGGAATCCGCCACCCACGATGATGACATCAAAAGTATTCATCAGCTGGTCCAGATGGCGTCCAATTCCGCATCCGGCACATCAAACACAGTGGGAGCCACCTCGGTCAGGGGATCCGTCTTGAAATAATCCGGGATCCGGTCGTCGGCTACGCTGAGACCCGCAGCGCGGTTGAAAGCCAGTTCCAGATCGATTACTTTGCGGCCGAGAATGTCCAGATAATTATCCGGAAAATCCAGCTCATACACCTTACGCAACATCGCCACCACGATATCGGGTCTTTGTCCGGTAGCGCTGGTATTGAAGGCGCATAGATCGAGCGCATCATAAGCAGCCCGTTGAATCTGCGCAATGCGCGAGAACTTAACTGCCAGACTGGGGTCGCGATGATCAATCGGGAAGAAGACGGTTAACCCGGCGGTGTGATCCGCTCCCTGTGGGGAAGTGGCATAGGTGACGGCCGTACCCTTAATCACGCGCGGATCATAAGCGCTCATCGCCTGTCCTTTGACAGCCGGGATGTGTTTGACACCCAGCGTCTTGCCGGCAGCCACCACGCCAGCACCGACCAGCTTGCCGATAGTGTTACCGAGAGGAACCTGCCGAAGAGCTTTTAGAGCACTCTCCACATCCCCAAAGCGCGGGAGATCTTCGCGGTCGATGCCATCCGGTAAAACTTCCATTTCGGCCGCTTCCATCATCACACCCAGGGTGGCACCGGTTTCAATGGTGTCCATCCCATAGTCATTGCATAAGCGGTTGATGCGGGCGATGTCGTCCAGTGAGGCGATCTCTAAATTGGAGCCACATAAACCGATGGTTTCAAATTCCACCGGAGCAGCTAATAGTTTTCCATTTTCATCTGCAAAAGCATTCGAGCATTGGATCACACAACCGGTCATGCAGGCATGTGTGGCTTTGCCTTCGCCACCACGTTTCAGAATGACCTCACGCATGAAATCGCCACCGATGGGTGTGGCATCCGGTAATTGACCTTTGCTGAAATTGCGTACCGGCAAGCCGCCCATGATCTGGACTGGCATCACGGTAGAAGCGGTGCCGTAATTTCGTAGCTCACCCACCCGTTCGCTGGTGGCAACATGTTTGTTGAAGGCTGTGATCGGTTGTCGGGTTTCCTTACTGAGTTCTCTGCCACTACGCGGCGGCAAAGGAACCGTAATCGCTTTCAGACCTTTGGATCCCATGACTGCCCC
>JAGVAB010000131.1 GCA_020060485.1 Anaerolineales bacterium | reverse complement strand
CTAATAGAGGATACTGCATATAGAACAATTGTACCAATATATATGCTTTTTGCCAACAAATTTGGAAAGGAGGAGCGGGCTTCCTCTGCCGCCTGATGGCAGTCCCCGCCCGCATTTTCTTTATGGAGGAAAACAGATGAAGACCTTAACCGAACGTCAACATTTTGCTCAGCGCGCCTGGGAACATGTGCGCTATTTGAGCGCCGAACTTGGCGCGCGCATGCCCGCCTCGCCGAATTACCAGGCTGCTTCGCAATATATCGAACAACACTTGCGCAACTGCGGGCTGGAAGTAGAAAGCCAGGAATGGGACGCCCCAGCCTGGCAGGAACTGGAAACGCGCCTGACCGTCAACGGGATTGAACTGCCAGCGGTAGCCAATGCCTTTTCGCCATCCTGTCAGGTTTCAACCCGGTTGGTGCCAGTGGGTACCCTGGCCGAACTGGAAACTGCTGAACTGACCGGCAAGATTGGCCTGTTGTGCGGCGAGTTGACCATGTATCCACTCTCGCCCAAAACCTGGTTCCTGGCATCTGAGAAGGAACTGCACATGATCGATCTGCTGGAGAAAAAGAAACCGGTCGCCCTCATCACCGCCCATCCCCGGCCCGGCGATCTGGAAAGGCTGATCGAAGACGACGATTTCCACATCCCCTCAGCCACGGTGTCCTCTGAGGTCGGTCGCCAGTTGCTGGAGAATTTGGATCACGAAGTCCACCTGATTCTGCGTACCCACTCTGAACCGGGGCGGGCGCGCAACCTGGTGGGGCGCTCTTTTCATGGGCGAGGGCCGCGGCTTGTGCTATGTGCTCACTATGACACAAAAGTCGACACCCCAGGCGCAACCGACAATGCCAGCGGTGTAGCTGTGCTGCTCTGTCTGGTAGAGTATTTTCAGCGCTGGCCACCACAACTGGATCTGGAGTTTGTGGCCTTTGGCAGCGAAGAATACCTGCCCATCGGGGACACGGTTTACCTGCAAAACGGCGCTGAAGAGTTGCTGCCCAACATGCTGGCAGCCATCAACGTGGACGGAATTGGACGCAAACTGGGCGTGAATTCAATTGCTATGTTCAGTGAATCACCAGCATTTCACCAGAGGGTGGAAGCAATCCGGGCCGGCTACCCCAGCGTGGTCTGGACCGAACCCTGGCCAGAAAGCAATCATTCCACCTTTGCCTGGCGCGGGGTTCCAAGCATTGCCATGACAGCCCGCGGCGGTCCTTATCTGCACCATCTGCGCCACGACTCGCTGGAATGGATCGATGCCGCCCAACTGGCGGAGGCAACCGCCTTGCTGAGCGAGATCGTGGCAGATCTGGCAAACCATTCACTGGCCTGGACCCGCCCTACCCCAGACCTTGAATAATATGGAATGAATGTTTCCCCTCAACCAGTGGGCATCTCAACTCTATATGCTCCTCATTTACAAAACCTGCCCTTGTTCCTCCAAGGGCAGGTTTTTGGATGCAACCTTTTATTGCGCTAGCGAAGGTATAATCATTTCATGCTGGATGTTCTGCGCACCAAATTCATGATCCCTCCCGTCAGGCCGAAATTGGTCAAACGTTCACGTTTGGCCGAGAGAATGGCACAGGGATGTCAGCGCGGGCTTACTCTTATCGTAGCACCAGCCGGCTTTGGTAAAACTACCCTGGCAGCTGAATGGGCTCAAACGACCGACCTGGCAGTTGTCTGGCTTTCTCTGGATGCCGCCGATCACCACCCGCAAAGGTTTCTGCTCCACCTTGTTCAGGCGATACAGCAGAAACATCCGCAAATCGGGCAAACCGCCCTGGTCTTGCTCCAAAGCGGGCAAGGGACTGCACATGACGCAATCCTGAATTCTCTGGTCAATGATCTTAGTGAAATTCCAGCGCATCTTGCGATCATTCTGGATGATTACCATTCCATTGACTGCGCCGCGATTGGGTCGATTCTCCAGTTCTTGCTTGACAACCGAGCGCCACAAATCCACCTCATCCTGACCTCCCGCACCCACCCTTCGTTTGGTTTGACACGTTTACGCGCACTGGATCAAGTGATTGAGATTACTGCAGATGACTTGCGCTTCACCCCTGATGAGGTACACAGCTTTCTGATTGAGATCATGGATGTGGAGCTGGCCTCAGAAGAGATCACCCGCCTTGGTCAATCCACTGAAGGTTGGGCTGTTGGTTTGCAGTTGGCCGCTCTGGCACATACCCGCCCTTTCACGGATTGGAACAGATCAGCTGGCCAGATACATATTTTCAACTATCTGGCAGAAGAGGTTTTGCGCCGCGAACCAGCCGAAGTGCAGGACTTCCTGTTGCGCATGTCTCTCTTCGAGCGGTTCTGTATTCCATTGGGCAACATGCTCTTTTCTGAAGAACCCTGCTCCTGCCAGACGACCGCGGAATTGCTGGACTATGTTGAACACGCCAACCTTTTCCTGGTACCGCTTGATGCCAGCAAGACTTGGTATCGCTTTCATGCGCTCTTCGCCGATTTCCTGCGCAACACCATCCAGAACCGACAGCCGGACCAGGTCGTAAAGGATTACCGACTGGCAAGCCGCTGGTTCGAAGAGAACAACATGCTGGATGAAGCCATTCGTTGTGCAATTCAAACCAAGGACCAGCAAAGCACCCAACGGGCCGCAGATCTGATCGGTCGTCATTATCGCGATGTGCTTATGCGCGGCGAGCAATCAACCCTGATGAATTGGTTGACCGAACTTCCGCCAGACCTGATGTCGATCACCCCCAGCCTCTGGTTGGCCAAAGGCTGGGCCAACATCATCCACATGGACACACAGGAAGCAATTCATTGTGCAAACATGGCAGAAGCGGTGATCAAAACGACGCATGCAGACAAGAACATATCAGGAGAACTGCAATCACTGCGTCTTTTGATTAACATCTTTCAGGGAAAAGTGATCCCTGAAGAGGAGATATCCAAAGCTTTTCTGCTGATCGCCGAACAAGACCCCTTCTTGCACAACATTCTGCACTTCAATCTGGGCATGATGCATGTCTTAACCGGGGAAACGGAACAAGCGCTGGAGGATTTTCTGGAACTGCAAAAGCTGACCCGGGAAGCCATCAATCCCCTGGTTACGATCATCACCTGGACCCAAATGGGAGAACAATATCAAATACGCGGGGAACTTTCCCAAGCCGAGCGCATGTTCAAAAAAGCGATCGCTTTTGGTCAAAACAGATTGGGAGAGCGGTCTTTTTTGCTGGGCATGCCTTATGTCAGTTATGCCGAATTGCTGCGCGAGCAAAACCGTTTTGATGAAGCCCTGCGATTTGTAGAACTGGGCATTGCCTATTGCTTGCAATGGCAGCCCACTGCCAGCCTGGATGGTTATCTGGCTTTGGCACGCCTGCGATTCGGACAAGGGCGTTGGGCAGAAGCCATAGCCTGCCTTGATCGGGCACTGGAAGTCACAACATCTTCCGATACTGTCCTCGATGACCGGTTTGTCACGATCCAATTGGCACGCTTGCACTTGCTGCATGATGATCTGCCGCAAGCCATGCAATGGATGCAATCAAGCAGCTTTCAGGGCGAAACTGAGGATGGTATTTACCATTTTCAGGAATTGGCTCAACTGGTTATGCTACGCGCCGAAGTGCTCGGAGCTGTAACCAACCCGGAACGTTCTGCTCAAATCGCCGCAGAGCTGGACGCGATCCGCCCGGAAATGGAACGCCGTAAACGCGTGACCCCTGTCATTGAAAGTTTGATCCTGAGCACCTATGCCTTTCACTCTGCAAGAAACAACCCGGAAACCGTCTACCGGTTAAGATGCGCACTGACATATGGCGCAAAAAGCGGTTATATCCGGCTTTTTGCCGATGAGGGGATGCGCTTGCTGCGCCTGCTGGAGCAGTTCCGGTCACAACTGGAACCATCAGCCTGGCTGGAAACACTGATGAAAATCATGCGCAGCGAGGCTGAACGAAAAACGTCCGTGAGCCAGACAGTGATGGCCGCCGATAAAGAATCTGGACACGGTGATCAGCCAATTCCGCTCACCCGCCGTGAACTTGATATCCTGCAACTGATGGCAGCCGGGCACAGCAATCAGGAAATCGCCAATGAACTGGTTCTGGCTCTCAGCACCGTCAAAAAACATGTCGCCAATATTCTCGGCAAACTGGCTGCGGCAAACCGAACGCAGGCAGTCATGCTGGCTCGTTCAAAGAACTGGATCAAATAAGGCCAAACAGGCAGAAAAGTACTCCTTTTCTACTCCTTTAGAAGCCAGACAGCACGCTCCCCGAAGAGTATCTTTAAGAAAAAGATACCCCGGGGAGTTTTCCATTCCCCTGGAAAGGAGTGAACAGGTGAATTTGATCAACACGATTCCTAACGGCACCCTGATCCATCTGCAAGGCGTGACCAAAACCTACCAAACCGATGCCGGACCCTTCCATGCCCTCAAGGAGATCGATCTGCAAGTCGAGGCTGGTGAGTTCATGGCAATTGTTGGCAAATCTGGCAGCGGCAAAACCACACTGATCAATATGATCACGGGCCTGGATCGGCCCAGCACAGGCACAATTCAGGTAAGCGGTGCAGTTGTCGAGAAATTGGGCGAGAACCGGCTGGCCGAGTGGCGAGGCCGAACCATTGGTGTGGTCTTCCAATTCTTCCAACTGCTACCAACCCTGACCGCCCTGGAAAACGTCATGCTGCCTATGGATTTCTGCGCTACACCCGCCTTGGGGCAACGCCGGGAACGCTCCCTGGAACTGTTGCGCCTGATGGAAATTGACCAACATGCCAACAAATTGCCAGCCAAACTCTCCGGCGGGCAACAGCAACGCGTGGCAATTGCCCGCGCATTGGCTACCGACCCGCCCATACTTGCGGCAGACGAACCGACCGGTAACCTGGACTCGAAGACAGCCGAAGCCGTTTTTGGTTTGTTCGAACGCTTGACTTCCCTGGGCAAGACCATCCTCATGGTGACCCACGATCCTGACCTGGCCCGCCGTGCCAGCCGTCAGCTTCATATCGCCGACGGTATGATCACCAGAGATGACAATGGCAAGAACGGCCATGTCCGTTGAAAGGATGACCTGATGACTACACGCTGGAATAAAATTTGGCGCGATCTTTGGGGTAACCGGGCACGCACCATTCTGGTGATTTTATCGATCTCGGTGGGCGTTTTCGCTATCGGTATGATCACCGCCACCAGAAAAGCCCTGACCGAATCCCTAGCGGCCCAATTCACAGCCTTGCAGCCGGCTGACGCCATCCTCATCACCGATCCCCTGCTGGATGAGGATTTTGTGTCCGGAATTCGCCACATGCGGGACATCACAGAGGCAGAAGGCCGCCGCTCCATAGCTCTACGCCTCTCACCCGACGGCCAGGGCGATACCTGGCGCGATATCACGCTGTATGCCATCCCGGAGTTCGACGACCAGCGCCTGTTTCATGTCTGGCCGCAGGAAGGCAAATGGCCGCCCGAAAAAGGCGAGGTGCTGCTGGAACGTTCCACAATGGAACATCTGGGCCTGCAATCTGGCGATCAGATTCTGGTCAAGACCAGTGCAGGCCGTCAGGTGCATCTGCACGTCAGCGGCACGCTGCATGATCTGTATCGTATCCCGCCTGTGATTGAAGGTTGGCTGTATGGGTATATCGACAATGATACTGTGCGCTGGATGGGCGAAGCCGAAGGCTACAACGAGCTTTATCTGGCAGTGAATGGCAAAAACGAAGCCGGAGTCCAGGCAACCACCGAAAGGGTTGCCCGGCGTATCAAGGGGCTGGGTCTGCCAGTTTACCAGAAAACCCTGCCCAACCAGCAGGAACACCCATTGAACTACATCATTCAAACCGTTCTCTTGTTGCTGGGACTGGTCGCCGTGTTTGCCATGCTGCTCAGCAGTTTTCTGGTGGTCAACATCACCTCGGCGCTGATCGCCCAGCAAGAACGCCAGATCGGCATCATGAAAGCCATCGGGGCGCGTTCATCACAGATCGTGTTTTTGTATTTCAGTATGGTAGCCATCCTGGGAATGATTGCCTGCGCCATCGCCATTCCTTCCTCCCGCATAGGCGCCAATGCCCTGGCTGGTTTCGTAGCCCGGCTGATCAATTTCAATGCGCCGCGCGTGGATTACACGCTCCAATCCGTACTGCTGCAGCTTGGGGTAGGCTTGGTTGGCCCTCTGTTGACCGCAGCAGTTCCCATCCTGAAAGGCAGCAAGGTGTCTCCAGCACGGGTATTAAGCGAGTACGGTATCAGCCAGGTATGGAGTGGCACAGGCAGGCTGGATAAAATTCTCAGCCGTATCCCTAACCTGACCCGTGATCTGCTGCTGGCCTTGCGCAATCCATTTCGCAAACGGGGCAGGCTGATCCTCTCGTTGATCACCCTGACATTTGCCGGGGCGGTCTTCATGGCCATCATCAACCTGCAAACTTCACTCAATGCCGCACTGGATCAGATGCTTGGTTTCTGGGGGTACGATGGCTGGCTGCTGCTGGAAGAGAAATATCCTGCCGAGCGGCTGGTAAATGAAGCCCACAGCATAGCTGGCGTGGATCGCGCCGAAGCCTGGTTTGTTTCAATCGGCCGCCTGGTCCGCCAGGACAATACTGAAAGTGCCAACCTTTATATCATGGCTGCCCCTATCGGCACGGACCTGCTCGAACCGGCCATCATTGCTGGACGGAATATTCTGCCGGGCGACCATCGGACGATCATTGTCTCGCCCAGCCTGCTCCAGAAAGAACCCGGACTTGGGTTGGGCAGCACGCTCAGCGTGAAGATCGAGGGCCGTCAGGAAGATTATCGAATTGTAGGGATCATGCAAATGATCGGCAATGACACCATTGGCTATATGGTCTATATGAACTATGCCGACTACGCCCAACACCTGCGCGCCCCCAACCGCGCCAATGCCATCGTCTTCAAGATGAATAACGCCGATCTGGAAACACAAAAAACGATTGTCAACCAGGTTGAACGGTTATTTGATCGGGCGAACATCAGAGTCATCTCCAGCTTCCTGATAGCCGAAGAGCGGTCCGAGATCAACAACGCCTTTGGCATCATCGTTGCCCTGCTGATGATCATGACTTTCATTCTAGCACTGGTCGGCGGCCTTGGGCTAATGGGCACCATGAGCCTCAATGTCATCGAGCGTACGCGCGAGATCGGCGTCATGCGCGCCTATGGAGCCAAAGATCATGCCATTTTTCGTATCGTCATTACCGAAGGTCTCCTGATCGGCCTGCTCAGTTGGCTGTTGGCCATTGGCTTGTCGGTGCCTTTCAGCATGATCTTGACCCGCAGCGTTGGCATGTCCTTCATGAATTATGCCATGCCAGCGGTATATTCGCTGGCCGGGGTACTCATCTGGGCCTTTCTGGTCATTATCATTTCCATTTTTTCCAGCTTCTTCCCGGCTTTGCGCGCTGTGCGCTTGACCGTGACCGAAGTGCTGGCCTATGAATAATTGCAAACGCAGTCAAAATCCACCCTATCGAAAGGAACAACCATGAAAAAAATCCTTCTTCCCCTGTTTATTGGGCTGAGTCTTCTTCTTACATCATGTAATGAAGCCGCGGCGCCCGTTACCGTGACCGCCCTGGATGCACCGCAAACCAGGCCAGAAACAGTGATTGCAGAGGGGCAGCTGTTGCCAGCGCCCGCCGCATCCCTGGCCTTCCTGCAAACCGGGACAGTGTCAGAAATCCTGGTGAAACCTGGAGACCAACTTGCAGCTGGCGCCACCATCGCTCGCTTGTCTGGGAGTGAAGCCGTGCGCGCTGAAATGGCAGCAGCCCACTTAAATGCCACCCTGGCCCGCCAGGAACTGGAAAGGCTGCAACGTGAAGCCCTGCTGATGTCTGCCCTGGCAGAAGAAGCTTATCGTCAGGCAGAAAAAGCATATGATACATCTGCCAGTCGCTGGAATCTTGGCAACAAGAATGAGATCACCGATCTGGAGCTCTGTCTGGACGAATACATCAAAACCGAGAAAGAATTCCGGCGTTTACGCACCGAGCTGGATGGTCTGCTTGGCAAACAGGAAAATGACCGCAAGCGGCAAACTGTTCAAACAGATTTCCAAAACAAACAGGGTTTGCTAAACACCGCTTACATGAATTTGCAGAATGCCATGGCAGAAAACGGGCAATCCTTCGACCAGACCAGAATTGATCTGCTACTGGCTATTGCTGATCTGGAAATCGCCCGCCAAAAGCTTGCCCGTTTGGAAAGCAATATTGATCCTGAACAAAAAGCAATAGCCGAGGCACGTCTGACAGCAGCCGAAAGCCATTTGGCTGCCGCAGAAGAAGCTCTGGCCAACTTTGAATTGCGCGCACCTTTTGCAGGCACCGTGCTCAGTCTGGGTGACCTGGAAGTCGGGAACAAGGCCGCTCCTGGCGTACCGGTAGCCTTCATTGGTGATATCCGTTCCTGGCAGGTTGAAACAAGTGACCTGGCCGAAATAGATGTTCCCCGAATTTCCCTCGGCCAAACGGCAGTCATCCAACTGGATGCCTTTCCGGATGAAGATTTCTCTGGCAAAGTGATCGCCCTGGATCCCGTAGGCCGCCTGCATCTCGGCGATATGACCTACAAGGTCACCATCGCATTGGATAAGGCTGATCCCCGCTTTTTGTGGAACATGACCACTGTTGTGAACATCGCTGCAAAGTAGACATCCGGGGCAGGCGATTTTAGAAATCGCTTGCCCTGGATTCTTATTAATGCTCTCTCAATGACTTAACCCTCTGCAACCAGCATCAGAGCAAAGGTACCGGTCAAATTGCTGTGGGCATCAGCATACCCGTCCTTGACCTCGGTGGTCAATTCCATCCATGTTTCTGTCTGGGAGTCATAATGTACGACCGCCAGTTTTTTGCCTGCCGGCGCCTCTGCGCTCATATCATTTATCGGGGTTAGAAAATTATTATCCGCTGTTACACTCTCTACAAAGTAACCCTTGCTGCAACACACCTTTCAAAATTGTTTAGAATATTTGATAACAAATTCAAATGGATTATGCTATTATTAATCTTGGATTAATTATCGCATTACGACAAAGCAATTCCAAAGAAAACTGGCTGCCGGTATCGTTCATCGCAAATCCTGGAAAAGTCACCATTACCATATTTGGGGTTAATACAAACCGTTTTTTGATTACACAAATTTTTCTTCCAGGAGAACTCATTAATGTCAAAATCGTTTTTTCTTAGGAATTCCCGTTATCTAAAAATTTCATTTTCAACCGTCGCACTCATTACCCTGCTTATTTCTATCTTTCAACCAAACAGCCTGGTTAAAGCCGCTCCTATATTGACCGTTACCCCGATTACCTGGAACGTTATTGGCCTGGATAGCAACAATGTTCGTGTTGGGCCGAATAATTTCCCGGTAGGTGTACGTGTATGCAATACCGGCACCACAACGGCCACCAATGTGCAGGCCGATTTTGTTTGGGATTCCGCCAATTCACTGATTGAATTGCGTCCAGGCTCGTTGAATCCAATCATGCTTACCGAACTGGAAGCTGGAGATTGTTACGATTTCTACTTCGAAGTGGAAATTGCCCGCAACGCGGCAGCGTATTACACTTCCCGTCGTTATCATATTGAAGTCACAGCCGACCCAGGAATTTCCATATCCACCCCCAAGCCGCGCGAGGTCTATGTCGAACGGTTGGTATCACAGAATCGCAATTCCACGCTGGACGTGATGTTAGATGGAAATTCAGTCTCGCCAGGCGGCAATATGACGCTATTGGTTGGAGAGACCTATACGATCACGCTGGTTGCCAAAACTGCCACCAATGGCTATGAACAAATTGAAAGCTTCATCAATTTCCCCAACACCATTTTTCAAATCCTGGATGTAGAAACTACCTATACAGCCAATTCTTCCGCTACAGTGGATAATCCCAGCAACATGCTTTATGGCGATGGATGTGTGTGGCAAAACGATCCAAACAGTCCGAATTATCGTTCCTGTCTTAGCACTGGTAAAGCGGGGGGAAATATTTCTGTTAACTACACGGTGAAGATCATAGGCGGTTCCGGCACGTCCAGCATTCTCAATACACTGGTGTATGATTTTTCCGGTGCCAGTTATCACTACAATTCGGACTACGCAGTCAACGGCCGCACGGTGAGCATTGTCAGCGCTGATCTCAGCAAGTCGTTTACCCCTAAAGTCATCTCGCCGGGCGAAACATCTGCTCTAACTTTTAAGATAACCAATCCTGGCACTGAAGAAATTGATGGGCTGAATTTCATCGACGATCTTCCCGACGGGATGACGATCTCGTCTTCTACGATCAACTACGATGGCTGTGGCACCCCAGCCCCGCTTTCACTATCCATTGGTGCTTCATCCCTATCTTTTTCGAATATCAGCATAGCCGGTTCAGGTACCTGCACCATTACTGTCAACGTGACCGCTACAAATGAAGATGTTTATACGAACACCTCTGGTAATTTGTTCATTGACGCCCAAGACACAGGCGATAATGGTTCCGCCAGCTTGATGGTATCATCTGCTACGGCATGCGAGCCTGGGCGAACAATGGTGATCTGGACTTTTCCCACGGGTTCTTCGCCGACCATCCCAGCCCCTGATGCAGCCACAAAAGCTGATAATGTTACCTTCGCCAGTACCAGCACCACCGTTGCAACACCTGCAATAGAAACCAACACCAATTATGGCAATCCAGCCCCTTCCTGGGGTGGTCAGGGATTCAGCGGGGGCGGTTATTTCCAATTTCGAGTGGATACCAGCAAGTATAGCGACGTGACGATTTCCTTCGATCATTTGCAAACCACTGCTAACTGGAGTACAACGGCGGCTGTCACAGTGTCTTCCAGTGTAGATGGGATTTCTTTCACTTTAAATGGCTCCGCTCCATTATCATCATCGATGCAATCATCCACATTTAATACCAGCGCAGGTTCAACCTATTTCCGTATCTCTGCCACAGGTGCGCAAAACAACAATGCCCGTTTGGCCATTGACAATGTTAAGTTTTCTGGTTGTCTAATTCCGGCACCTGCGCCATCTCTCACAAAATCTTTTTCACCAGATCCAATCATTAAAGGCAGTCCCTCAACATTGACCTTCACCATAAACAATACCGCCAGCGGCAACGTGCCCCTGACGAACATTTCTTTCACCGATGTGTTGCCAGAGGGTCTTTCTGTAATGGATTCAACCTCATCGGCGTGTAATGGCACCAATAATCTGGCAAGCAATGCTTTAACCAATACCATATCCTTCACAGGAGGGTCCCTCGGCGCAGGGGAGAGTTGTACATTTAATGTATCCGTCATAGGCGAATTGCAAGGGGTGCATGAAAATGTCACAGGGTTCCTTTCATCAACTCAAACGGGTACATCTTCCAGCTACGCGGTTGATACGATCACAGTATTAGCACCACCCCAAATCAACAAATCCTTTGGAGCCAGTTCGATCCTGTCAGGCGAATCTACATCCCTGACATTCTCGATCAGCAACCCAAATATAGCAACAACCTTAACCGGGATATCTTTCATAGACATGCTGCCAACCGGGTTGAATGTATCCAATGCAACTTTAACCCAATGCAATGGTACGTTAACAGTTTCTGATAATGACCCATTCCAAGACAGCATTTCTCTATCCGGAGCCTCACTTTTACCCCGCGCATCCTGCATATTCACCGTCGATGTTACCGGTGTTTCGGAGGGACTGAAAGTAAACACGGTCACAGTGACCTCCATTGAAGGCGGCAGTGGGAACACGGATGAGGCCAATTTACTGGTCAAAGCCCCCACTCCGGTGCTCAATTTCATTAAGCAAATTGGGCCTGCACTGAGCGGGCCGTGGTCGTCATTCCTGGCAGTCGATGCTGGTGACCCCGTATTCTACCGTTTCATCATTGAAAACTCCGGCGATATTCCTCTCACAGGGATATCACTGGTTGATCCCGAAATTGATATCTCTTCCTGTAATTGGTTAGATGGTGATGGATTCGTTTTAGTTGACGACGACCCGATTGCAGCAGGATTCACCTTTACCTTGCCGATTGCAGACGACGATGAGGGTCATCTGGCTTCCTGCGTGCTTGATCCCTCAATTCTTGCCACTTTTGGGTCTTTTCCCAACACTGCCAGCGTTTCCAGCAACCAGACAGATATGGTTTCATCCTCTGCCACCTATGCCACAGCAGGTATAACCCTTACCAAAAGCGCCACAGAGACATATTTCTCCGCTACAAACGAAATTCTGAATTACAGTTACCTGGTAGAGAACACTGGACATGTGCCTCTATTGGGCCCAGTGGCGGTAACAGATGACAAAACCACAGTAACCTGTCCGGATGTTGATAGCGTGGGTGATTTTGACAACTATCTCGACCCGGGTGAAAGTATTACCTGCACAGCTAGCTATACCGTGAAGTCAACCGATATCACAGCAGGTTTAGTGACAAACACTGCTTTTGTAACGATTGATCATATTTTATCGAACAACGACAGCGTAACTGTAACCTACCAATCCCCGGCAGATTTAGAGATTTCCAAGACAAATGATACAGCCGACTTCAGCACGCTGGGTACAAGTTTCATCTGGACACTTACGGTAACCAACAGCGGAAATTCAGATGCTACCTTTGCTGAAGGACAAACGATTCTCTCTGATCCCTTGCCTGCCGGTGCTTCTTATGACTCTCTTAGCTTAACCAATTTATCCAATATTTCAGGATCTGACAACCTTGCCTGCGCAATTGAAAGTAGTGTACTGACATGTGTCAGCGAGGGAGGCCCAGTTACCATTGGTCGCATGACGGGCAGTTTTTCCGTTACTCTCAACGTCACCCCGACGATGGGTGGAGATCTGGAAAACACAGCGATCATAGATCCAGACGATCACATAAGCGAAACAGATGAAGACAATAATTCGGCCTCAAACACGGTATTTATTGCCGGACCAGGCTTGAGCATCACAAAACAGGTATCACCCGACAACAGCACCTGGGGCGACAGCGTCTCGGTCAATGTTGGCGAAACAGTTTACTTCCGCATCACCGTGAACAACACTGGCAATATCCCCCTGACAGGGATATTGATCAGTGATGATCAATGCACGTTGAGCAGCCCCACTGGCGACACCAACACAAACAGCATCCTGGACATCACCGAAACCTGGATCTATACCTGCTCACTGACCGCCGTGGAAGGCACGCAGACCAACACCGTCACTGTCAGCAGCAACGAAACACCAGATGCCAGCGACTCTGCCCAATACTTTGGCAACCAGG
>JAGVAB010000016.1 GCA_020060485.1 Anaerolineales bacterium | reverse complement strand
GGGGGAGGAATCCATTATCATCAGCATTTTGCATCTACTTTGATCTGGATGACCTTCACTGTTTTGAAAAATCGCAAATGTCAAGCTTTCTTGAGAATGTCATGCTGGGATCAGGGAACTTGATTTCAACTCAGTCCTGATTCCTGGGTGACGGGTTGACGAATTGATTGTCTCTCCATGATATACTGCAAGCAGGAAAATCCCTATTACAGGAGGGCATTGGATGCTCTATCTGGTGGCAACTCCGATTGGCAATTTGGGCGACATCACCCTGCGCGCATTGGAAACCTTGCGCGAGGTGGATCTGGTGGCTTCCGAGGATACCCGCAAGACAGGTATGCTCTTAAAGCATTTTGAGATCAAAAAACCGCAGATGTCTTTTCATGAATACAATGAGCAGAAAGCGCTGCCCAAACTTTTGCAGGCGCTGGAGGAAGGCAAGAATGTGGCGGTGGTGACTGATGCCGGCAGTCCGGCCGTTTCTGACCCCGGTTTCATTCTGGTGCGGGCGGCAGTAGCAGCGGGCATCCCGGTGACGGCCATCCCGGGCCCCACGGCTGTCATTACCGCACTGGTGGTGTCCGGCTTGCCGGTTAACAGTTTCACTTTCCGCGGTTTCCCGCCGCGCAAGTCTGGCGCACGGCAGCGGTTTTGTGCGGTGGACGCCAGGTCTCCGCACACTCTGGTCTTTTATGAAAGCCCGCACCGCCTGAAAGCCTTTCTGGAAGATGCCCTGGTGGTGTATGGCGACCGCCCGGCAGCAGTGGCCAATGATCTGACCAAGTTGTTTGAAACGGTTGACCGCGGCACGCTGTCGGAATTGATTGCCCATTTTGACAAAGTTGAGCCGCGCGGCGAGTATACCGTGGTCATTGCCGGGCTGGATCGAAAAGCAGCCGCCGAGGCGGCAGGCGATGGTGATGACCCTGATCAGGATGAGGATTAAGCAGCATGCACCGCTTCTTTGTTTCTGCTGATTGCCTGCAGGGTGGCCGGGTGGCTTTCCCGGCTGAAACGGAACACCAGTTGCGTCGTGTGCTGCGCCTGCTGCCCGGCCAGCAGGTGATTGTGCTGGACAACCGGGGCAGCGAGTTTGAAGTGGAACTGGACGCAGACGCAGGCGGTTTGCTGGGCGGGCGGGTGCTCGCTTCACGCCAGGCGGCGGGCGAGCCGCTCACCCGCCTGACCTTGTATCTATGCCTTTCGCAGCGCGAGAAGTTTGAGTGGATGCTGCAAAAATGCACCGAGGTGGGCGCTGCCGGTTTTGTGCCGGTCATCTCCAGCCGCAGTCTGGTGCAGGAAGCGCAGGGGGTGGAAAAAAAGCTGCCCCGTTGGCAGAAGATCATTCAGGAAGCTGCTGAACAGAGCGGGCGGGGCTGCATTCCTGCCCTGCAAGCCGTGCAGAGCTTCATGCAGGCCGTGCAGACTGCGGCGGGCAGTGCACTGGCCCTCATTCCCTGGGAGGGCGAGGCTGCGCATAGCCTTTCGGCGGCGTTGACGGATTTGCCGCCCGGTGGCCAGCAGGTGGCCGCCCTGATCGGCCCGGAGGGCGGTTTTTCGGTAGAAGAAATTGATGCCGCCCGGGCAGCCGGCATTCAGCCAGTCACCCTGGGCAGACGCATTTTGAGGATGGAAACAGCCGCCGTGGTCACGGCGGCCCTGGTCTTGCATGAACGGGGGGAAATGGCCTAAGGCCGGCGCAATTCGATTTGTTCGGGTGTTTGACCGGCAGTGATGGTAATGGTGACACGCCGGCCTTCCGTGTAGGGCACCAGCAGGACGGCATAGACTTCCCATACCCCGTCTGTGACGGGCAGGGAGAACAACCCGTTGGCTTGTGAGCTGCCCCAGGCGCGGGCGCCGTCGCTGGTGCGCACCGCAAACACGCGTACATCGGTGGCTGGCTGTCCCTGCCAGTCCTTGACCACCCCGGTGACATAACCGCTGGCCTGCTGATAGATGAATTCGATCGGATCAAGCTGCGGCAGGACGATTTCCATCTGTTCCTTGTTGATGAAATAATTACTGACATTGCAATTGGCGTCGGCCAGACGGCTGCCGCAGCGCACGCCCACAACGGAAACGCGCCAGGAAGTGAAGCTGTTAACCGGCACATAGGCATAAAAGCGGCCTTCGGAGTCGCTGACGGCGTCAATGCGGTAGGCTTCATTGCCGTTGAGGGGCACCAGGGCCAATGAAATGCCCTCGATCGGATTGCCGCTTTGGTCGGCCACCAGGCCGCGTACATTGAAGCTGTCTTCCACTTCTTCGATGGGCGCGTTGCTCAGATCATTGGTGAAGGAGAGGTGGGGAGTATACATCCAGCCTGTCTGCCCGGTTTGGGACTCGACCTTGACCCATTGGTTGCCTCTGGCCCGGCTGAGGATCGTCACGCGGTCATCCTTTTTGTAGGTGCCCAGAATGGAATGCAGCGGGCTGGGGCCGGAGCGCAGGTTAAGACCGTCGGGTTTGACTGTGGCCTGGATGGAGGCCGGCACAGGCTCAGTTGCGGTGGGAATGGGCGTGGGAGACAGGACGGGTTCGGGGGTTGGTGGAACAGGGGTAGCGGAAGGCAGGGCTGCCTCTGGTGTCGGGGACTGTTTTGACAATGAACAGCCGGTGGTCAGCATCAAGACCAGCATGACGATCATGAAAAATCGAAATCCGGGTTTCATCATTACACCTCATATATTTGCCGCGATTGTACCATAAGCAGAACAGGGGCTTGTTTTAGAGATTGATGAGATTCAATGAACATGAAAAGGAAAAATGTCTGCATTCAATCTTCGTTGGGTGGGCCAATTTCACCATAATCCCATACTTCGCGCACCTGTGAGTTGGGCAGGGTGGGGCTGATGATGCCTTTTTCTTCCATCGAGTCGATCAGGCGGGCGGCACGCGTGTAGCCAATGCGCATGCGGCGCTGGAGCATGGTGATCGAGGCCCGGCCTTCACGCCGCACCAGGTCGATGGCAGAATCGAGCAGCGGGTCTCCGCCCTGGGATTGGGTATCCTCTTCGTCCCACAAAGGCGCCTGGTGCAGGGGCACACCGCGCGGCAGGTCATCCAGCCGGGCACCGGGCATGTTCTCCGGGTGGTGGAGGGTATCGGCCATGCCGCGCCAGTAATCTACCAGGCGCTGGGTTTCTGATTCGGAAACGAAAACGCCCTGCACGCGCACCGGAGCAGAAGCGTCAGGAGCCTGGAAGAGCATGTCGCCGCGCCCCAGCAGGCGCTCGGCGCCGGGCTGGTCGAGGATCACCCGGCTGTCCACGCCGGAAGCCACGGCAAAAGCAATGCGCGCCGGGAAGTTGGCCTTGATCAGGCCGGTCACCACGTTGACAGAGGGGCGCTGGGTGGCCAGGATCAGGTGGATGCCTGTGGCGCGCGCCAATTGCGCCAGACGGGTGATGCTGCGCTCAGTTTCATCCGGGGCCAGCATCATCAGGTCGGCCAGCTCGTCAATCACCACCACCAGATAGGGCAGGTGTTTTTCGGGAAGCTTGATGTTGTATTCATCAATGTTGCGTACGCCGCTTTGCGCGAACTTGTGATAACGGCTGTCCATTTCGCGCTGCATCCATTGCAAAGCGCCTACCACCCGTTCGGCATCGGTGATGACAGGCGCAAGCAGGTGGGGAATGCCGTTGTAGCCGGTCAGTTCAACCCGCTTGGGATCCACCAGTACCAGCCGCATGTCGGCAGGGGTGTTGTTGAGCAGGAATGAGGTCAGGATGGCATTCACGCATACCGATTTGCCGGAGCCGGTGGTGCCGGCGATCAACAGGTGGGGCATTTTGGACAGGTCAACTGCCCGCGGCTTGCCAGAGACATCCTTGCCCAACACGAAGCGCAGCGGTGATCTGAGCCGCTTGTAGGACTTGCTGTCCATGCCTTCCAGCAGCGAGACCAGGCTGACTTCCACATTGGGCACTTCAATGCCAACGTAGCTCTGCCCCGGCACAGGCGCCTGGATGCGAATGCTTTGGGCGGCCAGAGCCAGGGCCAGGTCATCTTGCAGGGTGGTGATCTTGTTGACCCGCACCCGGGTGCGGCCGCGGTTGGTTTCGATGTAATCTGGCTCCACGCCAAACTGGGTTACAGTTGGGCCGCGGTTAACCGCCACCACATGGGCCGGGACGTTGAACGCGGCCAGGGTCTCTTCGATGACGTGTGCCTGTTCCTGGTCGATGTTTTCCTGGAAGATGGCCGGGCTGGCCGGGTCGAGAATGATGGCAGGGTCGGGCAGTACCCAGGGGATGTCTTTGGCGGGCATTTCGGCGGCAGTTTGCAGCGGCGGCTCTGGTTCGCTGCTGCTTTCGCCGGGCTCTGTGCGGTTTTTTCGGTATGGGCGCACTTTGGCGGCGGCAGCAATACCGCCATCGGGCAGAACATGAAAATCGGGCGGCAGGCCGGCGCCGTTTGTGGTTTCCCGTTCTTCATCCAGTTCTGGCTGTGGAAATTTCGAAAGCGGGAGAGGCCTTTGGCTGGCCCGGGATCTGGTTTCCGTTTTTGGCAGCCAGCGATGGAGGAGGTCCGAGATGGTGCGTTCCAGGGTGATCGAGAGTGCAATGAAGAACCAGGCGATGACGGTGATCCACGCTCCGGCTTTGCCCAGGGTCAACACCAGCAAACCTTCAAACAAGGCTCCCAGGTAACCACCGCCGGAGCCATCCGCCGCCACTTCCAGGCCCCCACCTGCGGCGAGGTGCAGGATGGTCAGCACGGAAAGATAGAACAATCCCAGTCCCACCAGCCGCAGCAGGGAAGGCGTGGGCAGTTTTTCGATCTTGCGGAACACCAGCCACAGGCCGACTGCGATCAGTGCCAGGGGTAGAACAAAAGCCCCCCAGCCTGCCAGCCAGTAGAGGGCCTGTACCCAGGCGCCGGTCAACCGGCCTTGTTTGGGCGATGCCAGGCTGAGCAGGGTCAGCAGCCCGACCAGTGCCAGGATGACGCCCAGGATGTCGAGCTTGCGGTCCAGCGAGAGCTGGGTCCAGCTCCAGCCGATGGGCGTCGGCATGCCTGATGTTTGCTTTTTCCTGCCTTTGGCAGGCGTTGATCGGGCGGAACGCGGCTTGCTGCTGCCGGTTTTGGATCGACTGGCAGGGGACCGACTGGCGCTATTTGGGCGCGAGCTGCCGGGCTTTGGTGTTTTGGAGGTTTTGGAACGAGAACCGGGTTTGGTTGCCACGTGCAAATCCTTTTCGTGCGTTAACAGAACAAGTGTACAACTTATAGGGTTATTTTATCATTAATGGGGGAGAAGGGGATCAGTGAGCAGGTAATCAATCAATCAGGCAATTCATCAACCAGTCAATTACCTGGGATCAGGAAAATGCTCCCGCCAAAACAGTTGTTTTTCTTTGCGGCCTGGCGTCTTTGCGTGCCATTTGATTTTTTCCGTGATGCGAAGATGCAAATGCGCAAATGTTTTTGTTTTCGCTGGCTGTTCTTGAGTTCTGTGCAGGGGGAATTGGTGCGCTTGGACATCGTGCCCGTCAGGGTAAAGCACGACCACACCTTGTTTCTGTTTATTCCCAGTATTTCGGCTCAAAAATGATCTTCTCGTTGGTGGTGAAGGCCAGTGGGGGCAGTTCATTGCGGGAGAAAAACCCTGCGCCGGCAGCATCATCCCCGGCATGCAGGCTTCCGCCGGTGACGGTGGCATTGTACAACATGAGGATGTCGGCGCCGTTGCGGTGTTCGCGCCCGGAGAGGACGGCGGCCAGTTTGACAATCTTCACTTCCAGCCCGGTTTCTTCCCGGCATTCACGCATGGCGGCTTCCTGCGGGTCTTCATAAGCGTTGACAAAGCCGGCTGGCAGGCTCCATTTGCCTTTTTCAGGGGTGCGGTCGCGCTGCACCAGCAGTACCTTGCTGTCCTGCTCCACCAGCACAATGGCCGCCACTTTGGGATCGGGCAGGTGTACCCAGTCACAAGCGGGACAAACCGGATGAATTTCACCGTAAACATGCCTATTCTCTGTGGGGACGCCGCAATATGGACAAAACCGAACTTCGCGCCGGGTCATGAACGCATCTTTCGAGACAGCCACAAGGACAATGATCCGGTCAGCCCGGCAAAGACAGCCAGGCCGATCTGCAAGAAGCGCCGTGAAGGCAGTTGTTGCACAGGCGCAGGCCTTTCAATCTGGACGGGTTGTGTTTCAGTGGTCTGGATGCGGCCCTGTTCTTCAACCGGAGGGATGCCCAGGATGAAGTTTTGATCTTCAACAGTGGTTTTTTCAGCCGCAACTGGTTCCTGGGGAGCAGGCGGCGCAGCGGGGACAATCTGGGTTGCTGAAGGAGGTGGCGGCATGGCAGCGGGCGGCTCCGTTTCAGGGGCGGCTTTTGCTGCGGCAGGTTCTTCGGTTTCTGTTTCCAGGGTCATCATTGAAAGGATTTCTTCTTCGCTGGCCAGGGCGGGCGCTTCGGCTGCCGGGGCAGCTTCTTCTACGGGCTTTTCACCCAAGTCCAGCGCCAATGCACCACCCATTGGCAGCTCGCTGGCCGGCCCGCCGCCCAGGCCTTCCGCCAGAGTGTCCATACCGCCGCCCATGCCGGGGGGCTGTGCGTTCCAAAGCAGGATCATGGGGGTTGCCTCCGCTTGCGGGGCATCGGCAGCCATTTCCATGGCAGCTTGCGGTATGGCTTCTTGTGCAGTCATGACCATGCGTGGCGCAAGGCCGCCCACCAATTCCAGGGCAAAGGTCAACACCAACACCAGGGCAGCTGCCGATGAGGAAAAGCGCAGGGTGGGCACCAAAAACAGCGGCAATCGGCGGCGCGGGGCGCGTACCATGTCGGGGGTGAGAGTGAAGTTGCGCGGCACGCGGCGGGAGGGCAGGCTGCGCAGCAGAGAGCGGTTATACAGTAATGTTTCGTATTCAGCACGCAAATCAGCGTCTGTTCCCAGACGCTTTTCCAGACGGGCCGTCTGCCAGGCAGGCAGTTGGCCATCCAGATATGCGGAGAGCTGTTGCATGTGGCGGGTTTTGGGCTGCGATTTCATAGGGATGCCTCATCCTTTAAACGAAAATCGTCGCTCCAAAGTTCCCTGAACCTGTCCAGGCAGTCCCGCAGTTTGAAACGGGCACGTGCCAGGCGGCTCTTGATGGTGCCCAGCGGGCTGCCGGTGGCCTCGGCCACTTCCTGATAATCAAAATCCTGCACATCCACCATGACCACCACAACCCGAAATTCATCCGGCAAGCGGGCTATGCATTCTTCAATGGCCTCCTGCAACAGGGTTTGTTCACTGTATTCTTCGGGGGTGGGGGCGTCATCCGCCAGCCAGATGGGGGACTCGAATTCGTCTTCGCTGTCATCCAGCACGGGATTGAGGGGTGCTTCCGGGTGGCGTTTCTGGCGGCGCAGTTCATCGTAACATTTGTTGGTGACCACACGCAAAAGCCAGGCTCGAAACGAGCCGCCGCGATACGAGTCCAGGTTGTTATACGCCGAGATGAAGGCTTCCTGCACGGCATCTTCGGCTGCGTCCGAATCACCGAGTATGCGGCAAGCCACATTATAGGCCAGCTCCTGATAAGCCAGGATCAGGCGGTTGAAGGCATCCAGTTCACCTTTTTGGGCAGCTTTGATCAGCTCTGGTTCATCCATACTTGGGATTATAACGTATTTGGGGATTCGTCAATTGGTTAACCAGGCGATCGGGGATCAGGCAATCAGTGAAATTAGTCAACGCTTTGAATAGGATTTCAGCTATTGGCTTTGCCAACAACACGCTGCCAGGATCATTCCACTCCCGTCAGGGCATCGGCCAACTGGATGAAATCTTCGACGTGCAGCACATTGTCCGAGTGCGGCGGCCATTCACCTTGCAACTGACTGCACCATGCTTCAGGAATGGCGCTTAACCCATAGGCGGCGCCGGCCAGGGCACCCGTCACCGAGGCGGCGGTGTCGGCATCCTGTCCCAGGTTGGCCACTTGCACCACAGCCTCGCTGAAGGAATCCGTTGTCATCAGTCCCCAGATGACGCTTTCCAACGTGTGGCGTACCCAGCCAGAGTTCTTGAGGTCTTTGCGGCGTTGGTGCGGTGCGTTTTCCAGCATCTGGCGAAAATCGTCTGCCAGCGGCACGGATTGCAGGGCGGCTTCAAAGGCTTCCTGTTTCGGCACGCCCTGGATGAGGTCCACGATCATCAGGTTGGCAAACACACATGCATCCTGACAATCTTGGTGGGGGTGGGTGAGCCGGCTTTGCAATTTACTGTCGGCAATCCGTTCGGATCGTCCCTTGAGCCAGGCCAGGGCTACCGGCCAGCAGCGCATCAGTGAGCCATTGCCGGCGCTGTCGGGCATTTCCTGGCTGGAGCGCTCAACCACTTGCTGCCAGGGCTGGCCTGCCGCCAGCCAGCGAAGGATGTAGCTGGTCTGAATGCCAATATCTGGCGGTGAGCTGTGATACCAGGCCACAAAACGCTGTGCCAGGTCTTCGGGATCAAGGGGCTGCTGGTGCAGCAGGCTTTCGGCCAGGGCCAGGGCCATTTCGGTGTCATCGGTGAAGCTGCCGGCGGGCAGCCGCCCGTCCTGCATGTGGCGCACCAGGGCATCTTCAGGGCTGGGAGGGCCAAATTCAAGCGGCATGCCCAGCGCGTCCCCCACGGCTGCCCCAACGGCACAGCCATGCAGACGGTCTATTGTGGCTGGATCCATTTCAACCTCTTTGTAATTGAGCCAGGGCCTGGCGATAGTCGGTGATATTGGGCGGGTTAAAAGAAATGATGGTCTGGAGCACCTCGATGGCAGCACCCGGGTTTTGCTCGTCCAGCAGTTTGTTGGCCAGTATGTCCAGGTGCGTTATGCCTTCCTGCGGGCGGCCGGCGGCGGAGTATAACTGCGCCAGCTTTTTGTGCAGATCCAGCTTTTCTGGCATCAAATCCAGGATCTCACCCAAAAATTCAATGGCAACGGTGAATTTTCCGGCGTCGGAAAGCTGGCCGGTGAATCGCTCGATCTCGGTCATGGCGACCTTTTCCTGCCCAAGACGGAAGTTGAGGTCCACCAGTTGTTTGCGAACCTCGATGTCTTCGGGTTCCAGGGTGCGGATCTGTTCCAGCACGCGCACTGCCTGGCGCCAGTCCAGCCGCTGCTGGTCAATATCAGCCAGCTTGGTGAGGATCTTGATGTTCCACTGCTGGTTGCTTTTCGAGCGCTGGGCCATGCGCAGGGCTTCGGTGTAGGTTTCGCGGGCCATGTCCAGCTCGGCCAACTGATAATAGACATTAGCGAGTTCCAGAAATTGTTGCAGGGCATCATTGATCTCACCCTGGGCGACCAGAAGATTGATGAGCTGCTTGCGGATGGACACATCCATCGGCACGACCCTGGTCACCTTGTTCAACAACCGGGTGGCCTGGCTGGCTTCGCCGCGCAGGTTGTAAAGCTGCGAGATGAGCAGGAACTTTTCCACGGCCTTGGATGGCTGGTCTTCCTTCATCATGATCTCGGCGATCTGGGTATGCATGGGCAGAAATGTTGGGGCATATTGCAGCGTGTGGTAAGCCTCTTCCATGGCCGAGCGGGGTTTATCGCGCTGGATCAATTGGGTAACAAAGGAAAGGGCTTCGATCACCCCGGAGCTGTTGGTTTGGAGCAGCATTTCTGCCAGTGGGGCGGGGGGCATGCCGGGCATTGTTGCGGGAAGCTGCTGACGGGCAGTTTTGAGGTGCTGCCGCCAGTCGGGACGCAGCAATTGGGAGGTGATGTTGTCGTACAAGGCTTGCAGGGCTTTGGATTCGCTTTCCTGCGATTGAGCCTCAATGATCGGCTCGTAGATTTGTTTCAGTTCTGCAGATTGTTCGGGTTCGACGATCTCGGCATCTGCCAGTCGCAGCGCTTGCAGGCAGGCCGAGGCTGCCTCAGCGTCCTTCTTTTCACGGTGGTAAAGCTCGGCCATGAGCAGGTAGGAGGCCAGCGCATACTGAGGGTGTTTGACCGAATCGCGCAGTTGCTCCAGAGCGTCACGGTCGTTGTTCATTTCTTTTTGCAGCAGACCCAGGTTGAAGCAGGCAGCGGCGTGTTCCAAACCGGTTTCGATGGCGCGTGAAAGCTCGGCTGCCGCTTTTTTCATTTCGCCTCTGGATTGCAGTTCAATGGCCTGCCCGATGTGCAACTGGATGCGGTTGCGGTCAGCTTGTCCCACCGGCAGACCGGACTTGCCGCGGGTGAGGGCGGATAGTCCCCGCCTCTGGCCGCTATCCTGGTCTTCGAGGGCTTCGTTTTGCTCAAAGAGCAGCTCTGCCAGGTTTGTTATGGCTTTGCGGCGTGCTTCGGCAATTGGATCCTGGGCTTGTTTGGGTTGATCGCGGGGTGATTCGAGCTGTCGCAACTGACCGGTTTTGCTGACGGGCTTTTCCGCAATCTGGGGAGCCCGCGGTTCCGGCAGGGGATGACGACCCTGCAGCGCGTTGCGGGCTTGTTGGGCGTTGACATTGTCCGGCATCAGGCGCAGGGCGTAATCGATCAATTCCATGGCTTTGCTGGTCTCGCCGCGGCGCTGCATGAGACTGGCAATGTCGATATACTCGGCAACCGCTTCCATATTTTGCCCCATACGTTCATAGACCAGGGCCAGTTTGCGGCGTGCGTCCAGGTGACCGGGGTCAAACCCCAGGATCGTCTGCCATATCTTGATGGCTTTTTCAACATCGCGCTGTTTGAGATACAGGTCGGCGGCTTTGATATAGGCCTGGATGGCTTCCGGCTGCATGCCTTGCAGTTCGTTGATCTCGGCGATTTTTTCAAAGGGTGCAGGGTCATTGGCCGATATCTCGGATGCTTTTTCATACAGGCCAAGTGCCTCGTCATAGCTTTGCAATTCGAAGAGTGCCAGGCCGTAGCTGATCAAGGTCATGGGGTTGTCTGGGGCAAGTTCCAATGCCTGACGGTAAAAACCGGCAGCTTTTTCCCATTTCTGGTCCCAGGCGGCAGAATGCCCCTGGTTCATGGCTCTTTTGAATGCGTTCTGGATTCCTGTCATTGTTTCACCATTGTTTGAATCAGGAGCCTTGGTAAGGTTCCAGGCTGCCCCAACTGCTTCCCCATCGGGCGTCGGTCAACAAGGGGATGCTGAGGGGGTAAGTGTTTTCCATGACCGTCTGGGCGGTTTTGATTGTGGCGTGCAACTCATCCTGCGGGCATTCCAGGATCAATTCATCGTGGATTTGCAGGGCGATCTGGGCGTTCAGACCAGCTTTTTTCAATGCAGGTGGGAGCTGGATCATGGCCAGTTTCATAATGTCGGCCGCAGTTCCCTGAATGGGGGCGTTGATGGCTTCCCTTTCTTCACGGCGGCGCAGGTTGTTATTGGCCTGGTGTTGAAGATTGGGAAAATACCGCCGCCGGCCGAGCAAGGTTTCCACATATCCTTGATCGGCTGCCATCTGGCGGATTCCGTCCAGGTAGCTTTTGACCCCAGGAAATTGCTGGAAGTAGGCGCTGACGAAATTCTCGGCTTCGGCCAGAGTTAGACCGGTGCCGTTGGAAAGCCCAAAGGCACTCATGCCGTAGATCAGGCCAAAATTGATGGCTTTGGCATTGCGGCGTTGATCTTTGCTGACTGCCTCCAGGGGGATGCCATTGATGGCGGCGGCCGTGGCGGCGTGAATATCCTGCCCGGCGCGGAAGGCAGCCAGCATGGCCTCATCCCCAGACATGTGAGCCACAATGCGCAGCTCGATCTGCGAATAATCCACGGCTACCAGCAGGCAGCCCGGGGCGGCAATGAAACCATTGCGCACCTGGCGGCCCAGTTCGGTGCGGGTGGGGATGTTCTGCAAGTTGGGATTGTTCGAAGATATGCGCCCGGTGACTGTGCCGGTTTGGTTATAGGAGGTATGCACCCGCCCGGTGAGCGGGTTGATCTGTTTGGGCAGAGCGTCCACATAGGTGGATTGCAGTTTGGCAACCTCGCGGTATTCCAGCAGCCAGTCGATGACTGGATGCTGGTTTTGCATTTCTTCTAGCACGTTGGCCGAGGTGGAATAATGGCCGCTGCTGGTGCGTTTGCGGCCGGGCGGGGTCAGTCCCAGGTTTTCAAAGAGGGCGGTGGAAAGCTGCTGGGTGGAGTTGAGGTTGAAGGTGTAGCCCACTGCCTGAAAGACCTGGCCCTGCAATTCTTGCATGCGTTGTACAAGCTTTCCAGAAAATTTGGAAAAGAATTCGGGATTGAGGGTGATGCCTACCTGTTCCATGTGGGCCAGCACCGGTACCAGTGGCATTTCGATGTTCTGAAAGACGTCGATGGCGTTGAACTCTTTCATTTTCTTGAGCAGCACGGGGCGCAATTGCAGGGTGATTTCAGCATCAGCGGCGGCATAGGCGGCCGCATCCTGGATGGCGACTTTGTCCATGGTCGTTTGTGCTTTGCCGCTGCCGATCAGGTCATCAATATGGGTCATTTGTATGCCCAACTGGTATTCGGCCATGTCTTTCAGGCCGAGCTGGTGGGAGGCCGGGTCGATCAGAAAACCGGCGATCATGGTGTCAAAGCCGTAAGGATCGATCGCCAGACCATACCGCTCCAGCATCAGGCCGTCATATTTGAGGTTATGGCCGACCTTTTCTTTGGCAGGGTCGGTGAACGCCGGACGCAGGGCATCCAGCACAGTTTGCAGGGGCAGTTGGGGTTCGCCGGTTTGATGTCCGACCGGCAGGTAATATCCCTGACCTTCATTGACAGCCAGAGAAATGCCCACAAGCTCAGCCAGCATGGGATCGGTGGAGGTGGTCTCGGTATCCAGGGCGATCACCTGGGCAGCATGCAGAACCTGCTGCAATTCTGCCAGTGTTTTTTCGTTGTCCACCAGGATCACTTCGGGCTGGTAGCCGGGCTGGATGCCGACCCGTCTGACCGGTTCGCCAAACAGGGAGAGCTGCTGGTCACCCAAGAGGGCTTGTTGTACCTGTGCGGCCGGCAGCAGGTTTTTGAGACGGGTGCGCAGGGTGCGGAATTCCAGTTCGTGAAAGAGCCGGTCTGCATCGCTGATATCCAGGTCTTTGGTGCTGGCCTGTTCCAGGTCGAGGGTGATCTCAACATCGGTGCGGATGGCGGCCAACTGGTAGCTTAGATAGGCCAGTTCCTTGCCTTCCCGCAGCCGGTTCTGGACACGGGCGGGCAAATCATCAAGATGCGCATAGATATCATCCAGCGTATTGTAATCTTTGAGCAGAGATATGGCGGTCTTTTCGCCAATGCCGGGCACGCCGGGAATATTGTCGGAAGAATCCCCGCTGAGGGCTTTGAAATCAATGATCTGGTCGGGGCGTACGCCCATATATTCCAGCACGTCTTTGGCAGTGTAATCACGCGAGTCGGCCAGTTTTTTGCCCGGCAGGTTGACAATGATGCGTTCATTGACCAGTTGCAACAGGTCGCGGTCTCCGGTGAGGATCTTGACCCCGAACCCCTGGCGCACGGCATCCTGGGCCACGCTGCCCAGCACGTCATCTGCCTCAAAGCCTTCTTTTTCGAGGCGCGGCAGGTGAAAGGCATCCACAAGCTGGTAGATGCGGTCAAATTGGGTGCGCAGATCGTCGGGCATTTTCTCGCGGGTGGCTTTGTATTCAGGATACAAGTCATCACGGAATGTCTTGCCGGTGTCAAAGACCACGGCCAGATATTCGGGGTGTTCCTGTTCCAGCAGGCGGATGAGGACGCTGGCAAAACCATACACGCCGGCAGTGGGTTCGCCAGAACTGGTCTGGAAGCGTTCGCCGCCGGCCGCGGTCAGGGCATAATAGGTGCGATAGGCCAGAGCATGGCCGTCAATCAAATACAGAATGGGGGGCATGGCTGTCCTTCCCAGGGATTATGATGATTTTTGCCGCGATCCGTTGCCGGTCTGGTGGATGCGTTGCAGGAAATCCTTGATGGTTTGTTCGTCCGGGGGTTCATTTCCGCTGACAACCAGGTAATTGGGTGCCCAGAAATTCTCTGAAAGGGCTTCGTATTTCAGCCTGGGGTGAAGTTCGTACAGAAAATCGGAGGTTTCTTCGCGCACGATCTTCACCATTTGTCCGGTGGAAACGCTGGCCGGGATGCGCGCCGTCCAAAGTAATCCAGTGGGACGAGCGCATATGTTGACCATTTTCCAGCCATTCTTTTTACAGATATCGCTCATGCTTTTTGCCAGGATTTGTGCAAGTTCACGGGTCAGAGCATGCCGTTTTAACAATGGCGAGACGAATGTTGTATAGGCGTAAAGGACTTCCCCGTCTTCATCCAGATCATCGACGTCAGGGTCTTCATCAAACGAGTGCGGCTGATGGTTTTTTCGCTTCAAAGGTGCGGTGCCAGTGGATGTGATGCTTTGCTTTTCTTCATCGTTCTCTGACAATGGGTCATCAGCAGAAATGTCTGTCAGGGGGTGGGCTTCCCGCTGCCAGCTGTTGACCAGGGGGTTGTCACCGGACGCTGATTCCAGGTCGGCGAAGTCTGGTATGGGTTGCTCTTCCTCTTCAATGGGTTCCAGAAAAGGGAGGGAGGAAGTCGGCCTGGGGTCAGGTTCGATATTCCAAGGGAAACGCAGATCATCATCGGAGTCGGCATTTTCGGAAGGAGACTGCCACATATCGGCATGCTGCGGTTCCAGCGGGTCGGGCGGGGGCATTTTGGAGAGCAGTTCTTCCAGATGGAATTGTGCAGGGTTAAATTCCTCGCCATCCATATCATCTTCCTCATCTTCGATTTCCAGCTCTTCATGCTGACTGGAGAGGCCGCTGGTTACCATGCGCATGCGCAAGGAGAAAACATCATCCTCGTCATCCAGGCAGGCCTCTGCTGGCACAACCGGGGCTTCACTGAGCAGGAGGCGCGCCAGTTTACTGATCTGGCTGTGGGGTTGGCTTAATGGGGTGTCTGGTTGGTAGAGTGCAGCCAGTACCACGTCGTTGTAAAGAGAGGTGGCATAGAGCAGGTAGGGTTGGTTGTCTTTACCCAGATGAATGAAGCGCACCAGGTCGCTATTGTTGCGGCTCCCATTCCAGTAGCGGGTGAAACGGTCTGCCATTTCCTGGGCGGCATCGATTTTGAGCAGGCGGGTATGGGCCAAGACCTTGTCGGAACGGGCGATCAACGCAGCCTGGGCGGAGCAGTTGGGCAATTGATCTTCCAGATGGGTGCTGGCCAATTGCGGCCTGTCCAGCCAGGTCAGGTCAGGTGCGGGCAGGTCTGGTTCTGGTTCGGGTTCCGGGTTCGGCATCTCTGGTGGCATAACCGGCTGCGGGGCAGGCTGCCCTGTGTTGGACAGGGAACCTTCAATCAGGTCCAGGAAATCGGGCATGTAAAGCAGATGGTCAACACAGCCCAGCGGTTGCAGATCTTCCATATCCGGGTATTCTTCTTCAGCTTCAGGGAAGATGAGCACCAGCTTCAGGTCGGGATTGTTCTTTTTTAATTCCTGCCAAAGCTGGCGGAAGGGCGGGTCGGGCATTTCGGTATCAATGATCGCCAGGTTGAACTGGATGGATTTGGAAGTTAGAATGGCTTCGTCACTATTGTGGGTTAAATACGGATAATACCGTTCGCTTTCTGATAATCCCAAGCGAAGCATTTCACCAAAATCATGATAGGGAGTAACGATTAAGATATAATCCGGCACGTTAAGAGTGTATCATGGTGGGGGCTTTGAAGCAAGAAGAAGACAATGGACAATTGTATCTATTTTCCCCTGATCTGATACTCCTTTCCAGTGCAGGGGATGCAAGTATTGAACCAGTCAACCAGTCAATTAGGAAATTAGGGATTAGGGGAAAAAGGGATCATCCCTCCCGCAGATTTGAATTTGAAAAATTTTGCAATTAGGCCCATGGTTGATAGAGCTGCTACTCGCTTACGCGAAAACCTGTGAGAGGGTTTTTCTTGACTCACCGTTTGACCGGTTGACTGATTCATGGCATTCTCAAGAAAGCTTGACATTTACGATTTTCCAAAACAGTGAAGGCCATCCAGATCAAAGTAGATGCAAAAAGCTCCCCTTCCCGCAGAAGAATGAATTGGGATTCGTCACGCAAGCAGCGGGGAGGGGAGTTCGAGGGGTGGGGTGAATAAACCCTGGTGATGC